>JAILIQ010000309.1 GCA_024695205.1 Lachnospiraceae bacterium | reverse complement strand
TATGATGAGAGAGGAACAGTCAAATTTGCGGATCATATCGATAAGCGGCTGTTCATTCATGATCTCATCGATATTTTTCAGGGGATTAAGAGACAGGTTAAAGACCACGACAGCATAACCCTGCTCGCGGCAGGCTGTATTCAGCCGTGATATAAAACTGAACTCTTTTTCTTCATACAACTGGGCGCCGCACACGCCTATGATCTTTTTTATCTGCCCCATTTAGATTACCTCATGTGTTGATCAGTCACCACATTTGAAAAGCGCTGCCCCGTGCGGCTCGACTGCTTCGGCCAGAGCCAGGGAAAGTGAAGGATAGGTCCTGCCGGTCCAGAGTTCACGGCAGGGTCTGTCGAGTGTGGCTGTAAGAACGGCATCCCGGCAGGTGATATCTTCGGGATCGTATTTAACCGGTGCCGCATTCTCACGGAAATTAAATACAGCAACATACGCCGCGGTTGAAAGATCCTCGGTACTGTCTACGCTGAAGGATCTCCAGATGGCCTGGGAAGAACTGCGCATAACCTGCTCGGCACCGAAGGAATTGGGCAGCAGATCCATTACATCGGCATTGGTAAGAAGCTTCAGTGTCTTCTCGTCAAGTTTGGTAAGTTCACAGCCCAGCATCATCGGTGAACGGAAGACAGACCAGAGAGTCATCATCGTGATCTGCTCGGGGTATGTAAGATTGGTGGGATGCTCATGACCGAAAGCGGCACCTATCTGTCCGAGAGGGAGCATGTCACAGTCGGGCCAGCATCCGGGGCCCACATGGTTCTGCCAGAGCTCACAGCGCTCGAACATGTTGAGGAGCAGTTCCCATTTATCCCAGAAATCGTCGGTGATGCGCCACATATTGGCATATTTTTCATAATGCCATGCCTCTTCGATACGCGCGGGTCCGGGAGAAAGCGAAAGTACGATCTCTCTTTTGGAATTAATGATCGCTTTCTGGAGCATGATGATCTCTTTTTTGGCCGTATATGCATCCATTCTGCAGATATCGTCGCATTTTATGAAATCCACGCCCCATTCCGCATACAGCTTCATTATCGAATCATAATAAGCCTGGGAGCCCTCAAGTTCGGGACGCAGTCCGTACATATCGGGGTTCCAGAAGCAGACGTTTGAGGGGTCGGCTATATCGCAGGCAAGCATGTCAGAACCGAGGATCTTCGTGTGCCGCGCCGCTGCCTGGCGGGGAATGCCGCGCATGATATGGATGCCGAATTTCAGGCCTTTGTCATGGATATAATCTGCCAGAGGCTTAAAACCTGCGCCGTTTGCCGACGAGGGGAAACGCACGGGATCGGGCAGCAGTCTTGAGTACTCGTCCATCTCTGCTTCCCAGAAGGGGATGTATTGATATTTGCTGCGCTGTGAACCGGCATCGTGGGCATACCACTCGATATCGATGACAATATATTCCCAGCCGTATTGACGCAGATGCTTTGCCATATAGTCGGCATTGGCTTTAACTGCCTTTTCATCGACCGTTGTATCGTAGTAATCGTAACTGTTCCAGCCCATGGGCGGGGTAATCGCAAATAGATTTTTATCCATATCTGTTTGGTCTCCCATAAAGATTTATGAATTTTTTAAGGAAATAATCGACAAAATATAGTATAATACGATACAGCGAGATTTTCCAGTCATTTTTGACAATCTCTTCAAGATTGTCGACCGGAAGCCTTTATAAATAGAAAACGGAACATTGGGGAACTTTTATGATACAGGATGTTTACGAGAGGATCGGGGAACTGGTCCGTAAGGGTGAATGCTTTGTTTTGTGCAGCGTTACCGGAACAACAGGTTCAACTCCCCGCAAGGAAGGGGCCGTTATGGCCGTTCTGCCTGACGGGACCGGCATCGGGAGCGTCGGCGGCGGACAGGTTGAATATGAGTGTCTGCTGAAGGCTGAGGAGATGCTTAAGACCCAATCCGGAAAAAAAGAGACCGTACTTCATTTTGACCTGTATCCGGGCAGCCCCGACAGCGATCATGTATGCGGCGGGGAAATGGATATAAGCCTTACGGTTGCGGATCCGGACGATACGGCGTCGCGTGAACGGATACTCGGGATGACAGAAGCGAACAAACGCAGGAAAGTGTATATCTTCGGGGGCGGACATGTGGCACAGGCGCTTGTGCCGGTGCTGGCCGCAGTCGGATTTGCTCCCGTCGTGTATGAGGAAAGAGAAGAATTTGCGTCAAAGGAGCTGTTTGAAGAAGCCGAGGCGGTGATCTGCGGCAGCTTTGAGCATATCGGTGAGTATATCGGCCCTAAGGAAACGGATTATATTGCGATCATGACCAGAGGCCATGCGGATGACTATACAGTGCTGAAACAGGCGCTGTCTACCAATGTAGAATATATCGGACTGATGGGCAGCAGGTCAAAAAGGGCAATGCTGTTCGGACAGCTAAAAAAGGACGGCTTTGAGGATAAGGATCTTGCAAGGGTGCACAATCCGATAGGCCTTGATATCGGGTCGGAAACACCGGCGGAGATAGCGGTAAGCATCGCAGCCGAGATGATTGCCGTAAGGGCGGGAAAACGGAGGTAAAACATGCAGCATAATGACAGCGTTGTATCAAACGGTCTGAACCCTACATTTTTGTTTACATGGAAGGGTGTGCGGATGAAGGATGAGGAAAGATATCATGCGCACGAGTATATTGAGCTGGCATTCATCATGTCGGGCCGCGGTAAATACAAGATCGATGACAGGATATATGATATTTCCGAAGGAGATCTGCTCATCCTGAACCCCGGTGTTTACCACCAGGCGCTGGTCGCGGATCCCAAGTTTCCTGCGACGGAGTTCTTTATCGGAGCATGTGATTTCTGCTTTGAAGGGATGCAGCCCAATCATCTGGAGGTCGATACCCTGCCCGTTTACAAAACCGGTTCGGAGCTCAAACAGCAGCTTATGAGACTGTGTACATCCATGGGGGCCGAGAACGATGCATGCCGTGTAGGCCGTTATTACATGATGCAGAGCTATCTGATACAGTTCCTGCTGCTCGTGCTGCGCAATGAGAGACAGCCCAAGAGCGCATCCGGCGGAAGTTATTCGTTTGAGTCGATCAACAAGAACGAGATCGTTACGAAGATCATTGATTACTTCGGAGAGCATTATTCCGAGAAGATATCGCTGGATATCATTTCCGAGAATATGTATGTAAGTCCGTTCTATATCTCAAAAATATTCAAGAGCGTGACGGGTGACACTCCGATACGACATCTGATCAATGTCAGGCTTGACCGCGCAAGGGAGCTGCTCTGCGGGGAAAACGGGATGAGCATTGCCGAGATCGCGGCTAGTGTAGGCTATGATGACGCATATCATTTCAGCAAGCTGTTTAAGAAGCGGTTCGGAGTTTCGCCCTCGAAGATCCGGACGGGATACGGGGAAAATGAAAGCCTCCCTCTTAAAGAGGGAAGCTGAGTATTAATATCATTCGGGTTTTGCGAAAATAATCTTCGAGCTTTTTTCGAGAGCGAGCATGAAAATGATCCCGAGAAGTCCCACGGCGATTATCTCGCCTACCGCGATCGTCATCATCAGAAAAGGTATGCTGTCCGGGATCACAACGGATTCTCCGGTTACGGGATCGATCGATGCGTATTTGATAACGAACGGGATGATGATCGTATTGGCTATGATCGGCGGTATGGGCACAAGATATTTGTATCTGCGGAGTGCATAGGAACCGACTGCTCCGATCAGTGTCGCGATAGTCCCGAAAATAATGTCGAAGATGCTTGAGCCGTAAATGTTGGCGACAAGACATCCGATCGTCAGTCCCGGGATTGCTGCGGGTGTGAAGTACGGAAGAATGCACAGCGCTTCGGCAACACGTACCTGAAATACCGAATAGCTGATAGGGGCGAGCACGATACAAAGTACCGCGTAGATCGCCGCAATAATCCCTGCCTGCGCAATAAAAAGGGCTTTGCTTCTTTGTTTCTGCATGATGATAAAGTCTCCTTGATCTCGTACTGTCCGGTATGAAATGTTCAGCCGGGTACCGCTCTTCATGGTAAATGCCCGCGGACCTGCTTTACGTGCCTGAATGCGTGTCGGAGTATAACACAGAAGTCGTCTTTTGTAAACAGGCAGGAACCTAAAAAAGCCCGCAGACAGAAGACCGTCATCAGCAGGAAACCGGCAGAACGGCCGGTTTTTCAAAATAAAAGAGGTTGCTATGAAATTCATACATACAGCGGATCTCCATCTGGGAATGGAGCCCGATAAGGATCATCCGTGGTCGAAAATGAGGAGCCGCGAGCTGTGGGATGCTTTTTCCGGCATTATAGACAGATGCGGGATCATGAAAACGGATCTGCTGCTGATAGCAGGCGATCTTTTCCATAAACAGCCGCTCGTGAGGGAACTGAAAGAGGCGGCGGGGCTTATGGCTGCCGTACCGGATACGCGGATAGTGATCATAGCCGGCAATCACGACTATATAAGCGGAACATCGGGTTACAGAAATTTTAAATGGCCCGATAATGTCAGCTTTCTGATGTCCGACAGGATCGGGAGTGTGTATTTCGAGGATATCAACACGGAAGTATATGGGTTCAGTTATCACACGAGGGATATTTTCGAGCCTCTGCTTGACGGTCTTAAACCCGCAGATCCCCACAGGATCAATATCCTGCTCGGCCACGGCGGAGAGGCATCGAAGCTGCCTGTCGACTGGAAGCAGCTTGAAAGGGCGGGATTTGACTACGTTGCAATGGGACATCTGCATAAAAACATTGATATTTCCGACAGGATCAGATATGCGGGAAGCCCTGAACCGCTCGATCTTAACGAAACCGGGCGTCATGGATACATCGAAGGAGAGATAAGCGGCAGTACGTTTTCGGAGGATGGAAGGATCATTCCGGGGACGATTACAACTACAAGAGTAGAAAGCTCAAAGCGCGAATATATTAAAGCGGATATCAAGATCGGGACCGAGGATACCTACGGTTCCCTCAGAAACAGGATCAAGGGACTGATCGATGAAAGAGGAGACTCCAATATCTATATCCTCAGGCTTTTCGGCGAATACGACCCGCAGATATCATTTGACTTTGAGGGGCTTAACGACCTCGGGCTTATCGTGCGTATAATAGACGAGACGAAGCCGAAGCTTGATCTTGAAAAGCTGTACAAAGAAAACGACGGTAATGTGATAGGCATGTTCATCGATAAAATGAAGTCCGGTCCTGATAATGAGATAAACGAGAAGGCTTTATATTACGGGATCATGGCCCTGACCGGAAACTGTCCGCAGAACTATTACTGAGGTCATAATATGAAAATAAAAGCGGTCAAAATGAAACATTTTGGCAGATTTTCCGACAGGGAGCTTGAATTCGGCGAGGGCCTGAACATTATCGAAGGTGACAATGAAGCGGGAAAATCAACCGTCCACGCCTTTATCAGAGGCATGCTGTTCGGAATAGACAAGCTGCGTGGCCGTGCAGGCAAAAATGATGTGTATACGAGGTATCTGCCGTGGGACAGTCCGGGCGCATATCAGGGAAGCATCGATATAGAGCATGAAGGACGTAACATCAGGATTTCCAGAGTATTTTTACAGAATGCAAAAAGCTGCACGGCGGGTGACATTGATAACGGAACACAGATAGAACTCGGCGAGGCAGGCATCACAACGCTGATCGGGAAACTTACTCCGAGTGCGTTTGACAATACCGTAAGCTGCGCGCAGCAACAGCTGAAAAGCAGGGAAGATTTCGGAAGCTACATAAGAAGCTATATCGCCAATATGGCTGATTCGCGTGATTCAAGAGTCGATGTTGCCGCGGCACTCGGGCAGCTTGAAGAGCGTGCAAAGGATATAGGCAGAAGGCTTAAAGATACCGACGAAACAGCGGCAAGGGAAGCGCTCGACAGCCTTCTTGAGGATGAAAAGGATGAGAGTTTTATAATAGCCGACCGTGACGAAACGGTCTCAAGGATAGCGGCCTTTGAAGATGAAAAAGCACGCCTGGAAAAGAGTGTCGATCCTGAGACACTGCGTAAAAAATATGAAATGACCGTTAAACTGGCGGAAAAACTAAAAAAAGCGGCACTTGACCGTGAGGAAGCGGAAAAATACACAGCAAGAGCGGCAGAATACGCCCAAAGACTGGAAGAAAGCGAAAAAAAGCTGTCTTTGCGCCGCAGGAAGCTGGCATCTGCCGATGATCAGCATGAAGCAGCCAAAGCCAATATGACAGCGGCATCGACCGGTCCGAACGATCCCGAAAAAGCCGCGCAGGAAGCCGGAAATGCCGAAAAAAGGCTCGAAGAGAGCATAAGGAACCTCGAAGAACACAGGGAGAACCATACACTGCTTGCCCGGAAAGCCGGAAGACTTCTGATGTGGGGAGGTATTATCGCCGCTGCCGGGCTTGCCGCTGCGCTGATCTTTAACGAGAGGTCAAAAGCCGGGATAATCATCGGGGTTGTTCTGATGCTTGTGGGACTTGCCGGTCTTCTGATCGGCTGCGTGGAATCCCGTACGGCCCGTAATTTCCTTAAGGAGACCGCAAAAGCGGAGGAAGAGGAAAAGGAAGCGCGTCAACAGGGCAGGGCCCTTAAGGAGGAGCTTGAAAATATAAGATCCGGTATTGCCGCTGCAAGGGAAAGGCTTCAAAAAGCCGAACTTGAGCAGAAGAGCGCGGAGTCTGATGTTAAGGAGACTCTTGCGGAAGGAAAAGGAATACTTGAAAGAAAAGAAGAGCTTGAAGCGGATATCAGGGCATCCTTAGGGAAAGCCGAAAAAGAGCGCAGGGAAGTATTTGACGAACTTGAGAAGACCGATATTGCGGCGGATATTCCGGATGACCGTGATCCGGCAGGATATCTTGAAAGCATAGGCACCGGACTCGCAGAGGAGATAAAATCCTTTGACACCAGGCGCAGGGAGCTTGACGAATCGATCACAGCCGGTCAAAAAGAACTTGCGCGTATAGAAGGCACACTGCAGCAGTACGGCGATATCGGTGAGCGCATCGACGAAGCCTCCCGGTATTTGGAGGAGGTCACGACGCTGAAAAAGCAGCTTACGGATGAGCTTGAAGCTGTTAAAACAGCTATTTCGGCCATAAAGGAGATCTCGGACGACCTGAAAGGCAGTTTTGACAGGAAGATCAACGAGCTGCTCGGAAATGCCTGCAGCCTCGTAACCTCGGGCAAGTATACGAAAGCACGCATTACGGCGGACTGCGAGCCCGAGATCATGGGCGATTCGGGATATATACCGGTAAGGCTGCTGAGTGTCGGAGCCGGAGAGCAGGTATTTCTCGCATTCAGGCTCGCTATGGCGGAATTTATTTTCGAAAATGATGAGATACCTCTGATCTTTGACGAGGTATTTGCCTATTATGATGATACAAGGCTCAGATCCGCATTGGAGGCACTTTCCCGGCTGAAGGACAGACAGATACTCCTGTTTGCCTGCAGCGGCAGGGAAAGACACATACTGGATGGGCTTGGAGTCGGCTACAGATCAGTCAGATTGTAGGGAGCTTTATCGTTATGGCACGGAGCGGAAAGAAGAACGAACACATTGCTCCGGAAGAGGAGCAGTCTTTTGTAAAGAAGAAAAAAAGAGGCTTTGGGAGTATTCTGAAAAGGATACTCCTGTGTTTGTTGCTTATGATCACGATCACAGTGCTCATTGCGCTAATATGGTTTTACAACAGATACGGCCGGCATCTGCTCGAACTGAAGACAACAGCCGAAAGGATAGTGGCCGGAGCATCAAGAGAAGATTTTAAGAGCAGCCAGACATCGATCTGCTATTATTCGGACGGAAGCGTAATGCAGGTAATGCGCGGCGAGAAAGACGTTTATTATCTTGAATACGCTGCGATCCCGCAGTATGCGGTAAAGGCGATGCTCGCAACCGAAGACAGAAAATTCTATACACACAAAGGGTATGACATATATGCGATCGCGCGAGCGGCCAAGGCATATATCGAAAACGACGGTCAGATAAAGCAGGGCGGAAGTACGATCACACAGCAGCTTGCAAGAAATATCTACCTGAACAACGAACGTACCGTAGAACGAAAAGTCACAGAGATATTTATAGCTGCCGGGCTTGAGAAGCGCTATTCCAAAGATGATATCCTTGAGTTTTACCTGAACAATATTTATTTTGCAAACGGATATTACGGACTGCAATCCGCGGCAAAAGGCTATTTTGGCAAGACTGCGGGCGATCTGAGCCTTTCCCAGCTTGCGTTTTTATGCGCGATCCCGAACAGCCCCGGGACCTACGATCCGAGACTGCATTTCGATAAAACGCTGGAAAGACGCAACAGTGTATTAAAGCAGATGTTCGAGAACGGGTACATCTCCTTCGACGAGTATTCAACAGCGCTTGAAGAAACGATAACTCCTGTCAGGAACAGTACCGAAAGGAACAACTATGAAGAGACATTTGCATATCACTGCGCCGTTCTGGCACTGATGCAGGAAGAAGGCTTCGCCTTAAGATATGCATTTTCGGATGATAATGACAGAGCCCTTTACAGGGAAATGTACGAACAGGAATATACGCGTATCAGGCGTAACCTGTATGCCAAAGGCTATCGTATCTACACATCGATCAATCCGGTGAAGCAGAGACTGCTCCAGAAGGCGATCGATGACGAACTTGAGGACAAGGTGGAGACCTACGGAGAGGACGGAGTCTACCTGATGCAGGGCGCGGGAACGTGTATAGACAACGAGACCGGGTTCGTTGTTGCGATCGTAGGCGGCCGCAGTCAGGAATACAACGGATATACGCTTAACAGGGCATATCAGAGTCCGAGGCAGCCGGGAAGCTCGATCAAGCCGCTGATCGTTTATACGCCTGCATTTGAGAACGGGTACTGGCCCGAAACGCTTGTCATAGACCAAAGAGACCCCGGCGGACCGCGTAATTCCGGCAATGTCTATTCGGGTATCATTGACATCCGTTATGCGGTAAGGGTTTCCAAGAATACGATCGCATTCAGGCTGTTTCAGGAGCTGGGCATTGACAGATGTCTCGGATACCTGTCAAGAATGGGATTTTCAAGCATTGTACAGAGAGACCATGTTCCGGCAGCGGCACTCGGCGGCCTTACCTACGGCGTGACTTCGGTCGAGATGGCTTCGGCATATGCGACCATAGAGAATGACGGCATATTCCGCGAACCGACCTGTATCATGAGGATAACGGGCGCCCAGGGCAACGATATCATAGACAATACCGTGGAATTCGGGTTGTATGCCAATACCGTGACAAGTACCAGGGTTTATGAGAAAAATGCGTCAAGGATAATGACGGATGTCCTTAAGACCGTTATGGAACTCGGAACCGGACGAAGGCTGGCTCTGTCGGGAATGACAAGCGCCGGAAAGACAGGGACTACGAATGACCAGAAGGACGGGTGGTTTGTCGGATTTACGAAGTATTATACGACCGCTGTATGGGTCGGGTGCGACATGCCGCGTGAAGTCGAGGATCTGATGGGAAATACATACCCGGAGCGTATCTGGCATGAATTTATGACCGATATCCATGAAGGTCTCGAAAATGTTGGTTTTGAAGGCTATGATGACCCGCGCCGTCCTGAGGATATTTACCCCGTCGGATATATAGATACCGACGGCGACGGTATCCCGGACAGTTTTATCGAGGGTATGCTCGATACTGATGAGGACGGCTTTCCCGACAGTTTTCCGGAGGGCTGGATCGACAATGACGGAGACGGGCTTCCTGACGGTTATCCGGCAGGCTGGGCCGATACGGACGGCGACGGTGTTCCCGACGGCTATCCTTTCGGAATGTACGATTCCGACGGCGACGGGATTCCCGACAGATTCCCTCTCGGATGGGTCGATAACGATGATGACGGGATCCCCGACGGATATGCCGAAGACTACGATCCTTCTGACTATTACGGGATGATCGACACGGACGGAGACAATATCCCTGACAGTTATCCCTACGGCTGGATCGATTACGACGGCGACGGTGTACCTGACGGATATCCGGCAGGCTGGGTAGATACCGACAGCGACGGAATTCCCGATGGGTACCCTTACGGCTGGATCGACAATGACGGTGACGGGATCCCTGACGGATACCCTTACGGCTGGGTCGACAATGACGGTGACGGGATCCCTGACGGATACCCTTACGGCTGGATCGATAATGACGGTGACGGGATCCCTGACGGGTACCCTTATGGCTGGATCGATAATGACGGTGACGGGATACCTGACGGGTACCCGCAAAACAGCCCAGAGGATAACGGACCTGCCGAGGATACCTCACAGGAAGGTGAGGTGATCTGGGTCGATCCGCGCAAGAGAAACAATCCGGAGTAAGAGCCCGGTAAGCTCATACATCAGCCGGACCCAGAGCCCGGATTAAGACATAGTGTGAGACTGTCCTCAGACACAGTGTGAGACTGTCGGAAAATCAGCTGCACAGGAGGCTGTCTTCAGACAGTCACGTGTGGCTGCGAAGGTACGACTTGCGGACATGGCAATGATATGTTAGACTATGGAAACGATGATCAGCCTGTCATTTCCGTGAGGTATGGATGACAGCCGGGTAATAAAGGAGAGAAAGACTTAAAATGGATAACAATAACGGATCATATCAATCGACATACGTGACAAGGCAACAGAATGCCACGGATACATCCGGTAACGCAGGAATGTCCGGAACACCGGGTACTCCCGGTACTACGGGTACCGGCGGAGCCGGCAACAGTCCGCGAAAAAAACATATCGGCCTTATCATCGGCCTGTCGGTGCTTGCGGTGATCCTGATCGGTGCCGCAGCGACCTTTGTATTTGCGAAGGATATCGTGATCAACAGATTCATGCTGATGACAAAGTCGGATAAGGAGTATTTCAGATGGGTTGCCGGCAGAGAAGTGGATCAGGTATGCAGTGACATGAGCGTAAGAGCCGCAAGTGCCGGAAAGGACGCGCAGCAAGGGATATCTGACGGAAACGTCGCGGGAACTGTAAGAACATCGGTAAAAACTCACCTTGATGAAAAATTTACCGATATGCTCAATATTTACCCTGTGATGGATATTGAACTGAACGGCAGGACAGCATTTTCGGACAATGTGTTCAGTTTTTCCCTTGAGCCTTCCTACAACGGCAACAGGCTGTTTACAATCAGTACCCTGCTTGATGCCGGAAGGAACGTGTTAAAGGCCGAGATCCCGGATTATAAAGAGGGAGTCGTCGATCTGTCGGAAGTGTTTGAATCGAAGCTTGAAGACGGCAGGACCATCGGCGACATGATGTCCGAATATTACCGGCAGGTGAAGGACCGGGCGGACCGGGCGGCATTCGATCCCGAACGCTTTGAGAAACAGTACAGAAGATATACCTCAGTCCTGATCGATTCGATCGAGGATGTTGAGCTGAAAACCGATTCCTACGTATCGGTGGGCGATGATTCGGTAAAATGCACCGAGATACGTTTGTCTGTTGACAAAAAGGTATTAAAGGATCAGCTGAAAAAGCTTATGGACCTTTTCCTTGAGGATTACGGCGAAGAGATCAGAAAACAGCTTGGGGACAATGCGGCTAAGCTGAACCCGGATGATATCGAAAGGATGATAGACAGGATCGGTGACGTGACGGGCAGACTGGTCTTGTATGTAAATAATAAAGCCGATCTGATCGCGATCGACGCTAAGGGTGCATACAGTACAACACAGGTTGGGGTCAAGCTGCGCTGGGAAAAGACTGCAAAAGGGCTCAGCGGAAACATAGGGCTTTCTCTTAATCAGATCAGCGCGGTAAATATCGGTTTTAAGTACGATGACGGCAAAGACGGTAAGAAAACATATGTGAAGATCGCTCCGGATTCATTTGTGGATACGTTTTTGGGGGATTATAAAGGGTTTGTGCTTGAAATAGACAATCTGGCAGGAGATCTTTCGAATACGTCCACATTTACACTGACCAAGGAAGGTACGGTGTATGCGAGTCTTACACAGAGTATTGAAAAAGAAGAATTTGCAGGTCATCTGATTGATGAGAGCTCAAAGACGGTATTTCCCGTAAAGGATGCCCTTCAAAGCGGCTATATCACGGCATCGGATGTGATCTCATTTGCTCTCGACCTGCTTGACCGGATCAACGAACCTGTACTTGAAGAAAAGCTAAATGAACAGCTTTCGAAGCTTGGTGAAGGTTTTACGGTCGATAGGATCAGAAAGATGCGCGATGACGGTACGCTTAAGGTTTTTGACGATCTGGTGGGCGGAATCCTTGGCGGCGGTATCGGACCGGTGATCGTCGACGACGGGAACGGATCTGAGGCCGGGAATGATGCGGATCCTCTGCAGGGCGATCCCGAGAATGGCAGGGGTAACGATACCGAAGGCACTGCGGAGCAGGCCGGTGACACAACAGGAAGTGAAACGGAAATTGAAAACGGAACGGAAACCGGAAATGAAACAGAAACCGGCAATGAAACAGAAGCCGGCAATGAAACGGAAACCGGCAGTTCTGAGTCTCAGGTACCTGCCGGGGAAGAAGCCGCCATTACAGCAGATAATCCCTACGGACTGAACGAATACGGTTATCCGACCTACAGGACGGTCGCAGATAATGCTTATCCGGATCCTTTCGGTGAATATTTTTATTCAAATACAGAGCTTGCCATTTATACGCGTCCCGGGCAGTACAGGGGCAGGACCTTTAAGATGCCGGCACCTGCCGAAGTGACTGCGGAAAGCTTCGAAAAAAAGAAACAGGAATATTTAAAGAGTCTTGAAAATACGGTTGTCACGGATCAGAGCCGGGCAGCGGTGGAATGGGGCGATGAGGTTTATCTTGACATCCTCCCGTTTATGTACGGAATGGCTATCGAGGCTTTTCACTTTGACAACAGCTATGCCAGGATCGGCGATAATATGTACGGTGAAGGCCTTGATGAGAAGATCATAGGCATGAAGGTCGGTGATGTAAAGGATATCACGACCACCCTGGGAAGCCAGTACGGGGATTTTGCCGGGATAGAGGCTACTTTCAGGGTTACTGTTCTCAGGATAGACAGATTTGTAAAACCAGAATGGAACGAAGAGTTTATCTGCGGATATATGGGCTATGAATCGCTGGATGCCTGCGCGGACGCACTCATGGAAGATCTGCGTGAAGATGCCGGGGTAAGCGATGCCGAGATACTGCAGACACTGCTTGATGAAGCTGTTGACGAAACACAGACGGAACAGATACCTGATGCGGTTTATTACAGATTCTGGAACCGTTATTACAACAGGTTATGGGATGCTCTTGAACCGATGGGTCAGACGCCCGAGGAAGCCTTTGCCGAAGAGGGGATCGATGCCCCGACTCTGTATGCCATGCTCGATGAGGATGTGGGGGTAACACTTAAGGAAAACTGCTTCTATGCGGCGGTCGCAAGTCGTGAAAATATCAGGCTGACCGGTGCGGAGCTGGTGGATGTGATCGATAAGGAATATATAGAGAACGGTTATGCAACTGATTTTGAGGACCTGACGAAGCAGGTCGGATTACAAAATGTTATCGATGAAGAGATTGAAAAGAAGATCCGCAGGATCATTCTTGACACCGCCGTGATCGAATAAAGGCCAAACCAAACGGGGCAGTCGCAATAAAATGCGGCGGCCCCGTTTTTAATTTCACAGTAATGTTATATCAGTTTATCTGATTGTATTTTACAAGTATCTTGTGAATGCGTTCGGTAGGATCGAGCAGCTCGCTGATGCTCTGGTCGTGGTTGAGTGTGTCGATGAGCAGTGCGATATACTTGCTCATATCGGCGCTTAAGTAATATTCACGCGAGAGAAGTTCGGGTGTCTGGTAAATGGAATTGGTCGTAACAACCCTGTAGATCAGACCGTTCGAATAAGCTTCGTCGAATCTTGCAAGTCCGTCCGTGAAAAGGCCGAAGGTTGCGCATACATAGATCCTGCCCGCACCGCGTTTGCGAACTTCGGAGGCTACCTCGAGCATGCTGTCGCCGGAGGAGATCATGTCGTCAATAATGATGACATCCTTGCCGGTCAGATCGCTTCCGAGATATTCGTGGGCAACGATCGGATTGCGTCCGTTGACTATCTTTGTGTAGTCACGTCTCTTGTAGAACAGGCCCATATCAAGGCCGAGGACATTGGCAAAGTATACGGCACGCTCCATTGCGCCCTCGTCGGGGCTTATGATGATCATCTTGTCCGGCTTGAATTCGATGTCCGGAACATTGCGGAGCAGGGTTTTGATGAACTGGTAAGTGGGCTTAACGGTTTCAAATGTCTTTAACGGAACCGCATTCTGTACTCTGGGGTCATGTGCGTCAAAGGTCACGATACTCTCAACGCCCATATTGTACAGCTCTTCGAGAGCCATTGCGCAGTCGAGCGATTCACGTGTGGAACGCTTGTGCTGGCGGCTTTCATAAAGGAAAGGCATGATGACCGTGATACGGCGTGCCTTGCCGCCTGCAGCCGCTATGATCCTCTTCAGATCCTGGAAATGATCATCCGGCGACATGTGGTTCGGATGACCGCAGACCGAATAGGTCAGACTGTAATTGGTTACGTCAACAAGGATGTAAAGATCATATCCGCGTACGGATTCGGTGATGACACCCTTCCCTTCGCCCGAACCGAATCTCGGACAGTTCGAATCGATCAGAAAGCTGTCGGCCTGATATCCGGAAAATGCGATGGTTGAAGTGTGCTCATTGTCGCGCTTGGCTCTCCAGCTCACCAGGTAATTATCGACTTTCTCGCCTAATTCCTTGCTGCTCTTGAGCGCGATGACTCCGAGCTTTCCAACGGGAATGGTCTCTAAGAATTCTTCTTGTGACATACATACCTCCGGTAAAAAAAATTATGAAATTGAAAATACTGTACAGACAGACCCGTGAATGCGGTATCTGATCTTTCATGCGGGAAACGCTCCTTATAAACAGCGGATATCCTCGCCGGTGATCTTAAGGAAGATGTAATCCTTATTCAGACGTGAAAAAACTCGTTCACTGTAGCGGGTGTTCAGGTCATGAAGGCTCAAGTTGGTTGAGATCACAGTGGAATGCTTCTTCAGTGCCCGTTCGTTCAGGACCGAATACAGTGCCGAGCCGATATATGAATTGGTAAGCTCGGTACCCAGGTCATCCAGGATCAGCAGATCGCAGTCGATCAGATAATCAGGTCCGGGAACATCTTCCTCGATATCCGCGGAGTGAAATTTGTCATTTTCCAGCAATCTGAAAAACTTGTATGCAGTATAATAAACTACACTATGAGATGTGTCAAGTAATTCTTTGGCGATGCAGCTGCACAGGAAAGTCTTGCCGACACCGGTATTTCCGTATATTAAAAGATTATTGAACTGCTCGTCAAAAACTTCTATAAAATGTCTGGCCTGCGCCACGACCGTTTCAATGTTGCGGCGCGGAGTCATATCGGTAGTTTTGTCGATCGTTTCGGGGGAATCCGAAAAAAGATCGTAGTTGAAATTCCCGAAGTTTTGTTCCTTCAATATTCCCGCAAGGTTGGAATCGTTATATACCAGCTCGGTCAGGGCGCGCTTGTAGCAGTCGCAGGGTGAGCCGTTTACATAACCGGTGTCCTGACATACGGGACATTCGTAGCGGGGCTGCATATAATCCTTCGGGAAACCGTGGCTTTCAAGCAGGGCTTCCTTCTGCAGGGTCAGTGCGGCGTTGCTTTCATCAAGACCTTCAAGGGCGGATTTGTCACCGCTTATCGCAAGCCGTGCCCGTCTGATCGAGTCGGTCCTGATCCTGTCGTCGATTGCTTTTATCTCGGGAATCTTATCATAAATCTCATCGGTACGCCTGTCAGCACCGAACCGGGCCTGCCGCCTGCGTGTGTCATAATTGTAACGCAGCATGTCATACTGGCGATTTGTCAAACCCATCCTTAAAAAATCTCCTATAACTTATTCTTCGCAAGCTTTTTCCGTTCGATCTCCTCGTAATCGGTATCGGTATAGGTGCGCTGGGGGAACTGGGTAAACTTGTTTGTCGAACTGCCCGGAGCCGCCGTACTCTGCCTTGTCCTTGTCTTGGAGGCAACATTGCGGTGTTCTTCGTCGAGTTTTTTCACATCGGCAAGTTCGGTGACATTCTTGTTGAACCAGTCCTTCAATATACTGTCGGCGTATGTGAAATCCGGCTTGTTGGCGCGGATCAGTGTGCGGTCGCAGGCTTCCCTGATAAGATCCGGGGTCATCTTGTATTCCTGACACCATTTGCTGATGTATTGAAGCTCCAGACCGCCTAAAGAACGCTGCAGACCGAAGGAATTCTTGACCGCTGCACATTCCTTTGAACGGGAGAAAGTCTCCTGACGGGCCTTGTCAACGGTATCGATCTCTTTATTCTTCCAGTCGATCGCGATCTTTTCAAGATATGCGGAGCCGGTCTTTCCCTTAAATGCACAGTAATCATACAGATAACGGATAAGATCCGAATTCATATCAAGGATCTCGTAAATGAATGCCAGTGAATTGAGCTTCGTCTGGTTGAGAGTGCCGAGTTTATTCTCCACATAGTCGAGAAGCTGCTCAAAGTCATCATATTCCTTAAGACTTGCGATCTGCGAAGGAGTATAATTCGGAGCCTTGACAACGGGTGCGGGAGCGATGACGGGAGCAATGTCCGCCTCCGGATCTTTTGCCGGAAACAGACCGGCATCGGAGACATCCTCCTCAAGGACGGGAGACTGGGAAGCATGCATCCTGCGCCGGGGCAGAGGTGCTTCTTCCTCGTAAGCTTCCTGGGTCATTCCGCCGAGCTGCGTGATGGTCAGATTGCAGATCTGCCCGTCAGCATCCCATGTTATCGAAAGGAGTTTCTTCTTTTCCCAGTACTTAAGAGCTCTTATTATGTCCTTCTCGGTCTCATCAAGCTTTTCGGAAAAATCCGAGACCGATACATCCATCGAAGGATCGGAGAGACAGCGCAGCAGGTAGATATAAACCTTTACGTAAGAGCCGTTGGCTTCCGCCATGTATTTATCTATAAAAATGTTGGATATTACAGTTGAAATCGATTCACTGCCTAATTGCAACCTAATTCGCTTTGTCATAGTCAGGTATCATCCCCAGTTAAACAGCCTCGGCGCCAAGTGCCCCCTCATGCGCCGGTGTGAGTGATTATAGCACAGAAAAAAAGATAATCAAACATCATTTTTGCCATATAACAGCTGTCGAAAAGGCATGTTTAAAAAGTGGATAAAAAAATACTTGACAGATGCCAAAACAGGAAAATACACAGGCTTCGGATTATTATACAACTGTATCATGTTCAGGTTGATAATGTTGATAAATCAGTGACCGAGGAGGCTTTCCCCTATTTTTACCACGTCTCCGGCCCCCATAGTTATTAACAGGTCATCTGTGGAACAGTTTTCCAGCAAAAAAGTTTCTATCTCATCAAACGATGAAAAATGGTATGATTCTTTACCATATTTTGCTTGAAGGATATTAAGCACGTCTTCCGAGGATATGTTGAATGTATTGGTCTCGCGTGCCGCATATATATCTGTAAGAACTACCAGATCGGCCAGGGAAAGGGCTTCGGCGATCCGGTCACAGAACTGTGCGGTCCTTGAATAGGTATGCGGCTGGAAAACCACGCAAAGCTTTTTATGAGGGTATCTTAATGCAGCCTCGAGAGTGGCTTTTATCTCTGTGGGATGATGAGCGTAGTCGTCAATGATCGTAACACCGCCGATCTCTCCTTTTTTCTCGAAGCGGCGTCCTGTCCCCGTGTAAGCCTCGACTGCCTTGGCGGCGGTATCAAACGCGATCCCGGAGGATACCGCCATGCCGATCGCACCGCAGGCGTTTGCGACATTGTGCTCGCCTATCACTTTCAGACTGACGATACCGAGCTTTACACCTTTGTTAAATAAGGTGAATGAAGGCCTGCCCATATTGTCGTAGCTGATGTCGGTTCCGTAAAAGTCTGCCGTTGCATCCTTTACAGAATATGTGATCATCGGGCATTTTACCTGTGAAAATATCTTTTCGGCATCGGCGATCTCTTTGTTGTACACTAGCAGACCGTCTGCCGGCAGCAGCTGCGCGAACCTGACGAACGATTCCTGCATTCTTTCGAAGGTTTTGAAATAATCGAGATGCTCCGCTTCAATATTGGTTATGATGGCATGTGTGGGATGGAAATTCAGGAAACTGTCGGTGTATTCACAGGATTCGATGACCATGTCGCCGCCGTTGCCGATCCTCATGTTGCCTCCGATAGAGGGGATGACACCGCCGACCGATACCGTAGGATCAAGCCCGGCTTCGATAAGGATCGATGCGAGCATCGAGGTGACGGTTGTCTTGCCGTGGGTTCCGGCAACCGAAAAATTCCTTTTATAATGAAGCATTACGTCTCCGGCAAGCTTGCCGCGCTCGATGCAGGGAATGCCGTTTTCCCGTGCAAATACAAGCTCGGGATTGTCGGGATGCACGGCAGCCGTGAAGACCAGCAGATCTGTGTCGGCGGCAACATTGGCGGCACGCTGTTCGCCGTAGTAGATGACTGCGCCCTTGTCCTCCAAGGCTTTGCAGATATCCGAGGTCTTCCGGTCGGATCCGGTCACCCTGAAGCCCTTGCTCAGCAGAAGCTCGGCAAAGCCGCTCATGCTGATGCCTCCGATGCCTGTAAAATGTACATTTATGGGATTGTTAAGATCTATATGGATCATATATTACCTCCGCGATTGAAGTATGAGCACCGGTACCCAAAAAAGGCGCCGATGTTAAAAATGATTGGGATGTCTTATCGGAAATATATTTGCGAATCGTGAAATTTCGGTATGTCTTCAGTTATAAACATATCCCTAATGATTATAGCATAAGAATTTTCAAAATAATATTGAAAAATGTCTAAAAAGTGATTCCATTTTCCAAAAAAATATGTTAGAATTGACTAAAGGAATTGTATACTGGAGGTGATCTTTTGATTCGTAAAGAAATGATAGCAATGCTGCTCGCCGGCGGACAAGGCTCAAGACTGGGCATTCTGACCGCCGATATGGCCAAGCCTGCGGTCAGCTATGGCGGGAAATATCGTATAATCGATTTTCCGTTGAGTAATTGCATTAATTCAGGTGTCGATACGGTCGGTGTACTTACACAGTATCAGCCGCTGGCGCTGAATACGCATATAGGGATCGGTATTCCGTGGGATCTGGACCGTAATATCGGCGGCGTAAGCATTCTTCCCCCTTATGAGAAGTCTGACAATGCCGAGTGGTATACCGGTACCGCGAACGCCATATATCAGAACTTAAGATATATGGAGAACTATAATCCCGAGTATGTTCTTATTCTCGGAGGCGATCATATCTACAAGATGGATTATGAGATGCTTCTTGATTTCCATAAGAGCAACAAGGCCGATATCACGCTCGCTACATATCCCGTATCCTGGGAAGAGGCTTCGCGTTTCGGACTTGTTATTACCGATGAGAACAAACAGGTCATTGATTTTGAGGAGAAGCCGCCCAAGCCCCGCAGCAATCTTGCTTCGATGGGTATCTATATCTTCACGTGGAAGGTTCTGCGTGATGCCCTGATCGAGCTTTCGGAGCAGCCCGGCTGCGATTTTGGCAAGCATATCATCCCTTACTGCCATAAGAACGGCGCCAGGATATTTGCCTACGAGTACAACGGATACTGGAAGGATGTCGGAACTCTCGCAGCATATTGGGAGTCCAATATGGAGCTGATCGATCTTGTTCCGGAATTTAATCTCTATGAGGAATTCTGGCGCATTTACACCAAATCGACGGAGATCCCGCCTCAGTATATCGCTCCGAGCGGAGTGGTAAGCCGCAGTATAGTCGGCGAAGGCTGTGAGATCTACGGCGAAGTCTATAATTCCGTAATAAGCCCCGGTGTCATCATCGAGGAAGGCGCGGTTGTTTCGGATTCGATCATAATGAACAAATCGTATATCGGCCGGAATTCCAAGCTTTATAAAGTCATCATGGCTGAAAATTCACGTGTCGGAAGCAACTGTGAACTCGGGATCGGCGAAGAAAAGGAGAACAAGAGCCACCCCAATATCTATTGCAACGGTCTCGTAACATTGGGCGAAGGCACGGTCATTCCCGACAATGTAAGGGTCGGCAAGAATACCGTTATCGCGGGAGTTACCAAGTCCGAAGATTATCCCGACAACTGGCTTGATGGCGGCGAATGCCTTATCAGGGGAGGTGTGAACAGATGAAAGCGATAGGTATAATTCTTGCGGGAGGCAACAGTGTCCGCATGAGAGAGCTCTCCAACAAGAGGGCAATATCGGCTATGCCCGTTGCGGGCAGCTACAGGGCGATCGATTTCTCGCTCAGCAGCATGGCCAATTCGCACGTGTCGAAGGTAGCTGTTCTCACCCAGTACAATTCCCGTTCGCTGAATGAGCACTTAAGCTCTTCAAAATGGTGGGATTTCGGTCGTAAAAAGGGCGGACTGTACGTATTTACCCCTACCATCACACTTGATAATTCCTTCTGGTACAGGGGAACCGCCGATGCGCTGTATCAGAATATCAATTTCCTTAAGATGAGCCACGAGCCGTATGTTATCATCAGTTCCGGAGACTGCATCTTCAAAATGGATTTCAATAAGCTTGTTGATTATCATATCGAGAAGAAGGCCGATATTACCATCGTATGCACCAGAGCGGATGAGGGAACGGATATAACAAGATTTGGCGTTGTTACGGTTGACGATGACATGAGAGTTACCGATTTTGAAGAGAAGCCTTTCTTCTGCCGTGAGGCAGAACCGCTGATCTCAGCCGGTATCTATGTGATCAGACGCCGTCAGCTGATCGAACTGCTCGAGAAGGCTATTGAAGAAGAACGTTATGATTTCGTAAGCGATATCCTGATCCGCTATAAGGACATCAAGCGTATATGCGCATACGAACATACGGATTTCTGGCGCAATATCGCATCGGTTGACGATTATTACCGGACCAATATGGATTTCCTCGACAGGAGCGTAAGAGATTATTTCTTCCGCGAGTATCCCGATGTTTATTCTAAGATCGACGATCTTCCGCCCGCCAAGTTCAACAGCGGATCAAGCGTAAAGAACAGCCTTGTTTCAAGCGGAACCATCGTAAACGGAACGATCGAGAACTCGGTGATCTTCAAAGAGGTTTACATCGGTAATAATACTACCATCAAGAATTCCATCATCCTGAATGATGTCAGGATCGGTGACAACACTTATATCGAAAACTGCATCGTTGAGAGCCATGATACGGTCAAGCCCAATTCGACATATGTCGGGGAACCCGGTAAAGTCAGGATCGTACTTGAGAACAACGAGAGATATTCGATCTGAGTCCGCAACACCAAACAGCCCGGGGCTGTCGCGTTAAAAAGATGTGACGGTTCCCGCATCGGGATAAAGTACATTATTTCGATGCGGGAATCTTTTTTGTGCGATAAACGAATGCCCCCGGCGCAAGCTTGCTTATATCCAAGGGCTGAGTGAACGGTCATCCTGCTATTGTTGTTTGTGCTTGAAAAATGGAATATTTCGCGCTATTATATAACATGCAGGATTTTGGCGGTTGATATTTTAACCATTATTTGGAATATTACAGGAAAGCGGGGCTTTTTTTGTGAATAGGAGAAACACGGCAGGCAGTATGACATTGACCGTGATCTGGCTGGTCACGGCTGCGGCAGCGCTGATCCTGACTGTAGTATATTTTGAGAGGCTTCAGAAGCTGTATGACAAGGTAGACCGTGAAAACATACAGATGCAGGCGGCCCGCAACACTTCAGTGAACGCGGATGCGGCCGTAAACGAAACCGGCAGCGACACCCGGGTAAGTCTGGCAGGTGAGGGAGGAAATCCCGGAAAGATCACGGCAGATGCAGGAAATGCAGACGGCGGTCCGGGGAAGATTCAAGCCAGTGAAGGGAATGCAGGCGGTGATCCTGGGCAGATCACGTCAGATGCGGAAAATGCAGGCGGTGATCAGGGAAAGATCCCGGTGAATGAGGGAAATGCAGGAAGTGATCCCGGGAATATTTCCGCAGGAGACGGCAGTGGTCCGGCAGACATAAACGAAGGAAATACAGGAGCAGGCAACGGTATGGAAACACAGCCGCCTGTCGGAGACAGTATCGGTGAAGCTGCCGGAGGCATCGGCGAAGAAACGCAGGGAACTACAGACAGGAGCGACAATTACGATCATTCGCTCGGACTTGATCCGACCAAACCCATAATCGCACTCAGTTTCGATGACGGTCCGAGTAGCTACACGGAGAGGATCGTGGCGGCACTTCAGGCCAATCACGTGGAAGCAACATTTTTTATGGTCGGCTACAATGTCAGGGAATTCAAGGATACGGTACGGCTTGTGTATGATTCGGGAATGCAGATCGGCAATCATACAAGCGATCATAAGAATCTGAGCAAGCTGAAGAAGGATGAGATAAAATCGCAGGTATTTGATAACGAAGATCTGATCAATTCGGTAGTACCCGTCGGACGGATCGTGGTGCGCCCGCCTTACGGGGCAATTAACAGCACAGTAAAGTCTGTTGTGAACAGACCCATGTTTAACTGGTCGGTTGACTCCGAGGACTGGAAGACCAGGAACGCCGACTCGATAGTTGCCCAGATAAAACAGGATGCTAAAGACGGATACGTCATACTGATGCATGATCTTTATGAATCGACCGCAGAGGCAGCTGAACGCATCATCCCGTGGCTGCTCGACCAGGGATATCAGGTAACGAGCATAGAAAAGATGTTTAAAGCAAGAGGAGTGATCACCGAGGACGGTGAGCTGTACAGAATGGCACAGCCTGCCGAGCTGAGATGAACGGATAAAGGATGAAAGCAATTTTCGGATTGGGCAATTTTGGTCCCAAATATGCCGGAACAAGGCATAATATGGGTTTTGATACCGTTACGCGTCTTTCGGACAAATGGAGGATCCCGCTGGATACAAAGAAATTCAAAGGATTGTGCGGGTTCGGATGGTATAACTCGGAAAAAGTCATCCTGATACAGCCGCAGACATACATGAACAACAGCGGGGAATGTGTCAGGGAAATATGTGATTTTTTCAAGCTGGGCAATAAGGATATTATCGTGATCTACGATGATATAAGCCTTCCTCCCGGACAGCTGAGGTTAAGACCCCGGGGAAGTGCCGGAGGACATAACGGGATAAAGAGCATTATAGCTCATCTTGGAAGCGAAGAATTCGACAGGGTGAAGATCGGGATCGGCGAGAAGCCCGAACAGTGGGATCTTGCCGATTATGTGCTCTCAAGATTTGAGCCCGGGGATGAGCCTTTGATAAGGGAAGCGATAGACCGTGCCTCATCGGCTGTCGAAAAGATCATTTCCGACGGAATTGATGCCGCAATGGGAGAATTTAACCGCAGGCAGGTAACGTAAATACCGGCCGGGACAAGAAATATCAAGCAGGAGATCTATGAATTCCTACATTCAACCCTTAAATGAATACAGCCAGATCAATGATATCAGGGATTTCATAAAGGCCGGAAAAATGCCCGTAAGGATCACCGGCTGTACCGATTCCCAGAAAGGCAACCTGATAGCCGCGCTCAATGCAAAAACGCGGCTTATTGTTGCGCCCAATGAACTGAAGGCAAGGGAGTTGTTCACGGATTATCTTCTGTATGATAAAAATGCCCTGATATATCCCGCCAAGGATATTATTTTCTACAATGCCGATGTTCACGGAAGCGCGATCATAGTGGAGCGCCAGAAGTGCATCAGAAGGCTGCTCGAAGGCGGGGAAGTAACCGTATTTACAAGCTTTGAAGCCTGTATGGACAAGATAATGACGCCCGACAGGATCCGTGAAAATGTTATCAGGATCGACGGCGATACCGTTATCGATATGGATGAACTCGCCGCAAAGCTTGTTTCGATCGGCTACGGAAGAGTCGACGAAACGACACAGCCGGGAGAATTTGCGATCAGGGGCGGTATAATCGATATTTTCCCGGTGGCCGAGGAGAACCCTTACAGGATAGAGATGTGGGGAGACCAGATCGACAT
>JAILIQ010000307.1 GCA_024695205.1 Lachnospiraceae bacterium | reverse complement strand
AGCTAGGGGGACGGGGTCAGTGGTTCATTTTGTATTTCAAAAATGAACCACTGACCCCGTCCCCCTAGCTCATTACCGGTGCAGCCTATAAAAGTCTTTTTTACATACCTGTACGGATATCAATGTTAAGCTCCTTAAAGGAACGATATATCGAAGCGATGGGGAATCCTACGATATTGTAATAATCTCCTTCGATCGAATCGACATAAGGACAGAAGAGTCCCTGGATCGCATATGCGCCTGCTTTGTCCATCGGTTCGCCCGTTGCAATGTAGGCAAGGATCTCTTCGTCAGTCATATCAACGACTTTGACTGCGGTTGAAATGGAATAATTAAGCTTCCTGACTATCTGCCTGTTTTCGACAACAAGTATGCATACGCCGGTATGGACATGATGAGTCCTGCCTGCGAAGCTCTTTATCATAGTAAATGCATCTTCTTTGTCTTTGGGCTTTCCGAGAATCTTGTTTTCGAATGCCACAACCGTGTCGCATCCGATGATGACGGAGGCGCTTTCCGGTGCCTGCAGATCAAGGATTTGCTTTTGCTTGGACTCAGCAGGTTCGTCCGATCTGATATCGTACGGGGTAAGAGAGGAACCGATCAGCTTTTCGGCGATGTCGCCGGCCTTCATTGCCGAAAGCATCTCAACCATGATTTCAGGGTCGTGCCCCGACATATCTTCTTCTTTCTGTGAAGGAATGCAGATGTATCTGCTTCCTATACGGTCCATTAATTCGCGTCTGCGGGGCGAGCCCGAGGCAAGGATGATTGAATACGGCATTGTTATATGACCTTTCTGTTTAAGATAAATGCTTCGATAGCTTCACGGGTTGCTTTTACATTACCCTGTATCATACTGCGGCTGCCTCCGCCCGATGCGGAAAGCTCTGATCTCATAAGGGAAAGGAATTCATTGCAGTCCTTTGAGGAGGCAACGATGAAATTATAGCCTTTTTCATCATTTCCGACAAAAGCACAGCAGTAATCATCGGGAAATCTTAATGCAAGAGCGTTTACGGCCATCCGGACATTTGCTGTATCAGCGGATTCAAGGAATAATACGGGGGATCCGGCGTGCTGTGCGGTTATGTCAAGCAGCTCGCGTTCTATGCGTATATAATTGAATTTAAGCGCTTTAAAGCTGTCGTTGAGCTTTAAGACGCCCTTAGCTGCATTTTCGGGTTTTACCGAAAGAAGTCTCGAAATGCCGGTGACATTTTCCTGCATGACTCTCATTTCTCTTAGCAGACGGCCTCCACAGGCGATCTCCATACGTGTGCCGCCTTTAAAATGCTCGAAGGAAAGGATCTTAAAAAGACCTATTTCAATGGTCGATCTTACATGAGGAGCACAGCAGGCGCATCTGTCATATAAAATGACTTCATTATCGTCTGTTCTTTCGGTGAAAGGAACGTCTTCATAAAATTCAACGATCCTTACGGGTCCTTCAAGTTCTTTTTTGGAACGGTAAGTTAATTGGCTCAACTCCTCGGGCGAGGGATAGAAGATGTGGCAGGGCACATTCCTAAGTATCGTACGATTGACGGCATCCTCGATACGTTCTATATCTGATTCGGTAAATGTTCCGTCAAAATCTACGGTCGTGCCGTTGTCCGACAGATGAAAACCTGTATTGTGATAACCGAAATTACTGAATACATAACCGCTGAGAAGATGCTCGCCGGAATGCTGCTGCATACGTTCAAAACGCTTTTCCCAGTTGACCTTACCGTGAACGGCTTTTCCGGCCGGAAAGCTTTTTTCCGTAAGCTCTTCGGTATGGGCGGTCTTGTCATCCGTAAGCTCCTGCGCCGATGAGATATAGTGGATTATCTCATTATCCTTGATCCTTACATCCGTAACCCGGTAACCGTCTATCTCTCCGATATCGGAAGACTGTCCGCCGCCTTCGGGGAAGAAAGCGGTTCGGTCAAGCACAAGTCCGAAACCGTTTTTATCGGATCTGCAAGCGGTAACGACTGCATCGAATTCTCTTACATATGAATCAAGGTCATATAATTTCTCTGTCATGATGTTCTCCGTAAATCCTGAATGAAATAAAACACATTTTTAAAAATCTCGCATAAGCCGGTATGCATTTAAAGAATACGTAACCCTGACTCATGTGTCAAGCTTTTCGGCTTTTATTTTTTTTTACAATATGATATAATATAATATTAGGGTACTATGGAGTTAATAAAACAGAAAGTCAAATGATAAAGCTTGATGATCGGGGAGTCGGATGATGCGGTTATCGGACAGTGTAACGTCCCTAAAGGGCATAGGAGAAGCTAAAAAAGCTCCTTTAAAGAAACTCGGGATCGAGACGATCGGTGATCTGCTACATTATTATCCGAGAGCTTACGAAGTATTTGCGATGCCGGGCGGGATCGATCAGGTAAAGGAAGGCGAGACGGCTTCGATAGAATGCCTTGTCAGTGTAAGACCCGAGATCCTTCGCATAAAGAAGATGACTATCGTTTCACTGCGCGTAAACGACCCTACCGGATCGATAAGGCTTGTATGGTACAATGCACCTTTTATCGCCAAACAGATCTTTATCGGGAACAGGTATATATTTCGCGGAAGAGTCGCACGAAGCAGGGGAGAACTTATCATCGCACAGCCCAAATTCTTTTCGCGCACGGAATATATTGACAAACTCTCGAGGCTGTGGCCGGTTTACCCGCTGACTTCCGGGCTGACCAATAATTTTTTTACAAAATACATCAAAGCGGCTTATGAAGCCGTGGACGATCAGGAAATAAAGGATTATCTGAAACGCACGGAACTTGCAAAGCTTGATATAGCAAGTTCAAAACAGGCTCTTTCGGGGATCCATTTTCCCAAGACCAGGGAAGAATTCGCATATGCCCGTAAGAGACTGGTATTTGATGAATTCACCGGCTTTATGACCAATGTAAGGATGCTCAGGGAAGCCAGGGTACGGCAGGCCAACATTCATAGGATTACGGATTTTTCGGTCTGGGACGATATTAAAGCAAGGCTTTCCTATGAACTTACAGGCGCTCAGGAAAAAGTACTTGAGGAACTGAAAAAAGATTTTACCGGACAATATGCGGCTTCAAGAATGATACAGGGAGATGTAGGCTCGGGAAAAACGATCGTTGCGATAATGGCGCTTGCGGCATTTGCGAAAGCCGGGATGCAGGGATGCATCATGGCTCCGACAGACGTTCTTGCAAGGCAGCATTTTGAAAGCTTTAAGACACTGCTTGAACCGCTCGGCATACGCTGCGTTCTGCTGACCGGTTCGATGACGGCGGCAGCGAGAAAAAAGTGTTATTCGGAAATAGCCGCACATGAAACAGATATCATCATCGGAACTCATGCGGTAATACAGGAAAAAGTCGAATATGCCGATCTGGGTCTTGCGATCATTGACGAGCAGCACAGATTCGGAGTAAAGCAGCGTGAAGCATTAAGCTCGAAGAGCGATGCGCCTCATATTGTTGTCATGAGTGCAACCCCGATACCGAGATCTCTTGCTATCATGCTGTACGGTGACCTCGATCTTTCCGTGATCGACGAAATGCCTAAGAACAGGCTGCCTATCAAGAACTGTGTGGTTGATACAGGATACCGCCCGACGGCATATAATTTTATCAGAAAGCAGGTAGCCGAGGGACATCAGGCATATGTGATCTGTCCGATGATCGATGAAAATGATGAGATAGAAGCCGAAAATGTACTGGAATATACAGAAAATCTCAGAAGATCGATCAATTCCGGCATAATTTCAAAAGCCGAAGGCGGTATGGCAGGACAGGATAAAGAAAACGCATCTGTCATAGTTGAATTTCTGCACGGACGCATGAAAGCAGCCGAAAAAGCTGATATCATGGATCGCTTCGCCGCAGGTGACATAGACGTTCTGGTATCGACGACCGTGATAGAGGTTGGCGTCAATGTTGCCAATGCAACGGTCATGATGGTTGAAAATTCGGAACGTTTCGGCCTGGCACAGCTTCATCAGTTAAGAGGCAGGGTAGGGCGCGGAGATGCGCAGAGCTACTGCATTTTCATAAAAGGAGCCGGCGGAAGTGATATCGATGAGAGACTGAACATTCTGGTAAAATACAATAACGGCATGAAAGTAGCCGAGGAGGATCTGAAGCTGCGCGGACCCGGCGATTTCTTCGGGACGAGACAGAGCGGGGACATCAGATTCACTCTTTCGGATATCTACGGTGATGCCGATATGCTTAAACTAGCAACTGATTATGTAAACGGTTTGGATTCTAAGGAGTTTGAGAGATTATGCGATTCTCATATTCGAACGAACAGCTTGACAATATAGCCCACGATAACTATGAGGTATTGAGGGCTTATTGTGCTATCCTTGAACGCGAAGGCTACTGGGATGGACCGCGCAGTGTGCTCAAACAGTCTATTTACGTAATGCTTGACATGTATGTGCAGACTGTACTGCTGCGCCTTGCGATCTTCTGCGACCGTCTGAACAAGGAAGATAAGCGTTTTATCGCCGATCTGCCGGACATCAATGTCTATGAGATCGGGACCCGTGAAGAAGACAATAAGCGAATAGAAGAGCAGACGGACCGGTTTTTCAAGTCGCCTCCGATACTGCTGCAGTTGTGTGGCTTACGCGATCTTAACAAAGGTTCGGGTCTTCTCGGGCTGTTCTTTGATGCGCTGCTCAACATCCAGCTTGCACTTGCATTCAGGGACAGTGAGAAGACAAGTCTTGTCGCTTCCTTCATCAGGGATTATTATTCAAGGATCGAAGTTTTTCTGGGCAATAAGGATAATTACGGCTCAATAGTAAATGAAAGATACATTTTCAAGAAGCTCTGCTCGGATGATTTTGAAAATTCGGCTGAAAATCTCCGTAAATGCGGGGACAGCTTCGAAAAATACAAGCAGATCATGATGCTTGTAAGTCCTGCCGAGACTGCAGCAAAATGGGCAAGGAAGGATACAAAGACTATCGAACATATCATGCGGGCGGATCCGAACAAGGTCTACAGGAAATATTCTTCGGAAGATGAATATGATGAAGAGCCCGAAGATGATATTTTTGAAGAAGAGGATATTTTTGAAGAGGAAGATATCTTTGATGAGGAGCCGGAAGATCCCGTCAATATTGATACAAACCGCGCGGAAGAGGTTCCGACTATCAAAGAACAGAGCCTGAGCGGTATCGATGAGCGCAGGGAAAAGGTCCTTCAGGCAGGGATAAGCGTAGAACCGGTCAGCAACCGCGAATCGACCGCAATGAAGAAGGTGCTCGGTGACAGGCCCGATACGGGTATACTCGATACGGGAAGCGAGCTTGACAAGCTCCTTAAGGAACTTGATGATCTTGTAGGACTTGCGGCAGTCAAGGAAGAGGTAAGATCCCTGATAAATCTCATCAAAGTCAGGGCTTTGCGTAAAAAACACAATATGCCTCTGATAGACATGAGCTTCCATATGGTATTTACAGGCAATCCCGGAACAGGAAAGACTACCGTTGCCCGTCTTATCGCCGCGATCTACAGGGAACTCGGGCTCTTAAGCAAGGGACATCTGATAGAAACCGACAGGTCCGGACTTGTTGCCGGTTATGTCGGCCAGACTGCGATAAAGGTCAGGGAAGTTGTGGAAAAGGCCTTAGGCGGCGTTCTGTTCATAGATGAGGCTTATTCGCTTAAAGGCAACGCCCAGAATGATTTCGGTGATGAAGCGATAGAAACGCTTGTAAAGATGATGGAGGACCACCGTGACGATCTTGTTGTGATCGTTGCAGGCTATAATGATGAAATGAGGGCCTTTTTAAAGAGCAATACCGGTCTTACGTCACGTTTTAACAGGTTTATCACATTTAATGACTATACATCCGGGGAACTGGTGCTTATCATGGATTCGATGGCTGCAAAGGCCGGATTCAAAATGAGCCCCGAAGCGCATGATAAGGTCGTGGAATTTGTTGAGGGGATGAATGACCTGACCAGAAAGGATTTCGGAAACGCGCGCGGGATCAGGAATATGTTCGAAAGGGTCGTTGTAAGCCAGGCTAACAGGATCAGTGAGATCCCCGAGCCTTCTTACGAGGATCTTGAGATGATACTGCCGGAGGATATTTTGGTATAAATGTTGGGGATCGTTTATTTAATACTGTGCTTTGCATTGGGCTACGTTTTGTGCGGGATCTGTTTTCCCGCATTTAACGGCATTGTAAGGCATTCATTCAGGGG
>JAILIQ010000305.1 GCA_024695205.1 Lachnospiraceae bacterium | reverse complement strand
CTATCATCTTTTCGCGGATAAGGTCGACATAATTGCGCTGACCGAGTGTTTTGGGTTTTACGGGCTTTCCTGCGGCCGTAAATGCAACTATCTCCTTATCGATCGTACCGATCTCACGTTCCTTGTCCTCAAAACAAAGCGATAAAGTATAATTAACGTTCTGGTCATTTATTACAGTACCGTTTACCGAAAGAGATACCAGCTGGTCAAGAACGCGAGCAGCCTTATCTACTGCTTCGGAATCACCGAGGATCCTTACGGATTCGCCTCTTGTAATGATCGTGACCGAAAGCGTACGTTCAATAGTCTTGATATTGTGGTCCAATTCACCGAATACATTTTTTATATGTGGTGCGGGGATATTTACACTTGCTTCTCCGATACTCATACATACCCTCCATGCCATGATCGTTGGCGACCGGCTAATGGTTCATAAATATAATTTTGCCAAAAATACACACAATTTTATTATACACCAACACTCAAAAAAATAACAACAAAAATGCTAAAAAAGCATAAAAAAAGAGCCCATCAAATGAGCTCTTAAAAATCATTATTTAAACTTTCTCTTGCGAGCAGCTTCAGACTTTTTCTTACGTCTTACACTGGGCTTCTCGTAATGCTCTCTCTTGCGAATCTCCTGCTGAATGCCGGCCTTCGCGCAGTTTCTCTTGAATCTGCGAAGAGCGCTGTCAAGAGTCTCGTTTTCTTTAACTATAACGTTCGACATAGCCTCACACCAAACCTCCCTCCAGTTGAGTATTGTGCCGAAACATATTACGGTATATGACTGTTGCGATAAAACATCACCGTAATAACAGAATTAATAAATTACGCACTTCAATAAGTATAGCACGAATTTTGTGATAGTCAAGACTTTTTTCCAAATACTGTCTTTACTGCTTCCATAATATCATTATACAGACTGTCCGGATCGAATCCGATCGAGTCCCTGACATCATTCGGCGAGCCCTGTACCATATAGTCATCGGGCAGGGCAAGATTCATGAATCTGCCCTTATATCCGTGTTCCATAAGATATGAACCGAGAGCTTCACCGTAGCTGCCCCTGTTGACATTTTCTTCACACGAGAAGATGCACGAGGCTGTTGAAGCAGCTTTATCGATCATATCGGTATCCATAGGTGAAATGAACCTGACATTTACAACACCGAGATTTATTCCCTCCGATGCAAGCTTTAATGAAATCTCATACATCACCTTTACCATTCGTCCCACGGCAAATACAATAAATTCATCGGACGGAACTATGATCTCTGCTTTTCCTTTTTCTATCGGCGCATCGAATTCGGTAAGCTTTTCTGTGGCTTTTCCTCTCGGATAACGGATCGATGAGGGCTGTTCGAGCGTATTGGCAAACTCCAGCATCTGTTCGAGTTCATGCGCATTTTTCGGTGCCATTGCGACAAGCCCCGGAACATGTGAAAGGTAGGAAATATCAAATATACCCTGATGTGTCTCACCGTCATTTCCGACTATTCCGGCCCTGTCAATGCAGAATGTGACAGGAAGCCCCGACAATGCCACATCATGAACGATCTGGTCGTAAGCACGCTGCAGGAATGTAGAATATATCGCAACGTACGGATGGAAACCCTGTGAAGCAAGTCCCGCAGCAAAGGTCACCGCATGCTCTTCGGCGATCCCTACATCAAAGAAACGGTCCGGGAAAAGCTTTGAGAATTTCGTCAGTCCTGTTCCGTCGGCCATTGCAGCGCTTATTCCCAGGATCCTGCTGTCCTTTCGCGCCAGTTCGACTATCTTTTCCGAGAATACTTCAGTGTAGGTCCTGAATTTCTCACTGCCTTTTATGCCCTCTCCGGTCTTTTTGTTAAAAGGACCGATCGCGTGAAATTTTGACGGATCCTGTTCAGCAGGTTTGTATCCCTTGCCCTTTTTAGTTATAACGTGCACAAGCACCGGATTATTTGACTGTGCGGCAGCATTCAGGGCATTCATGATTATCCCGATGTTATGCCCGTCTATCGGTCCTATATAGGTTATTCCCATATTTTCAAAGAACATTCCGGGTATGACAAGGCTTTTTACCGAATCTTTGGAGGTTTTCAGGCTTTTGATGATCCTGGGACCCACAGTCGGAACCTTTCTTAAGCTCTCCTCAACCTTCATCTTGATACCGGTGTATTTTGAGCTGGTACGCAGCTTGCCGAGATATCCGGCCATCGCACCGACATTTTCGGAAATTGACATCTTGTTGTCGTTAAGGACAATGATCATGTTCGACTTAAGATTTCCGGCATTGTTAAGGGCTTCATAAGCAAGTCCTCCGGACAACGCCCCGTCCCCGATAACCGCCACGACCTTAAATTTTTCGCCTTTAAGATCTCTTGCCTTGGCAATTCCTGTCGCAACCGAGATAGATGTGGAGCTGTGCCCGGTATTAAAGGCATCACACGGACTTTCGCTGATCTTGGGAAATCCGCTCAGTCCTTCAAACTGCCGCAGCGAATCGAATTCCTCTCTTCTTCCGGTCAAAAGCTTATGCGTATATGCCTGATGCCCGACATCCCAGACGAGCTTATCCTTGGGCATGTCAAGAAAAAGATGAAGAGCCATCGTAAGCTCGACAACGCCCAGATTGGAAGCAAGATGACCGCCTGTGGCGCTGACTTTTTTTATCAGAAATTCCCTGATCTCCTTCGCAAGTTCATGATACTGTGAAGGATCGATATTCTTGATATCGTTGGGATTATTAATAGTTTCCAGCAATCTCATTACCGACCTCATATAAAAAATCAAGGTTAAAAATTATTATGAAGATCTGATCGGATCCGTTGCTTAATTTTCACGTAAACGCAGGAAATCGATCAATTCATTGAAAAATTCCTTGTTTCCGGGCTGTTCGTTAAATATGGCCCGGGCTTTGTCGAGATATTCCCCAACAAGCTGCTGGGCTTTTTCAATGCCAAGCAGGTGAGCGATCGTATTCTTGTTGTTCTTTTCGTCACTTCCGATATCCTTGCCGAGCTGTTCGAAGGTTGCCGTGGCATCAAGGATATCATCCCTTATCTGAAAGGCTTCCCCAATAAAGTAACCGGCATCATTGAGCGCATCGATCTGTGAATCATCCGCTCCCGCAAGGATCGCGCCTGCGCACATAGCAGCCTGAAACAGTCTTGAAGTCTTTAATTCATATATTTTAAAGATATGCCCGGTCAGGTCGCTTCTATCTGCCGAGGCAGGGGTATTTACTGTTTTCCCACTTACAGGTTCTTCCTCAGGACTTTGGGGACAGACATCCATCACCTGTCCGCCGATCATACCCGAAAAACCGGCTTTCTGTGAGATCACAGACATTGCACGGCAGGCTCTTAAAGCCAGCTCGGCGGCAATCTCGCCTCTTACTTTAGAAAGTTTTGAAGCCGCCTGTGTCATCGTCTCAAATGCATAATTGAGCAGTGCGTCACCTGTCAGTACACCCATTGCATGACCGTATTTTGCATGTGTTGTAAGCTTTCCCCTGCGGTACATATCATTATCCATCGAAGGAAGATCATCATGCACAAGGGAATATGCATGGATAAATTCCATTGACGCGGCAAAAGGCCAGGCAAGATTTTTTTCAAGATCCTTATCCGAATTATAAAGCCTGAAGGCTTCAAGCAGCATGATCCCGCGAAGTCGCTTGCCTCCCGACATAACGCTGTAATTCATCGCATCCTCAATGCTTCCCTGTGAGTACGGGGGCTTCGGAAGGTGATCCTCAAGGATCATATTTATCTGTTCAGCTCTCTTTGAAATATCCATTTTACGACCCTTTCAATCACCTGATTCAAGAACCTCAAGCTCACCCTCTATGGTTCCGATCGAATCATTGCAGTATTTGATAAGCTCAAGTCCTTTTTTATAGTTTTTGAAGCTGTCTTCAAGACTGATCTTTTCGTCTTCCATAGCGTTTACAATATCATCAAGTGCCGCAAAGGCATCCTCAAGGGTCATTTTTTCCTGTTCGTTTATATCGGACTGCCGGGAATTTCCGGCGGCGTTCTCTTTTTTTGCCGGCATATCATTCTCCTTCATTAAGAGGTTCAATATTTTCAACAACAGAACGTATCATACCGTCTGTCACGCGGATATTTAAAGGATCCCCCTTGCTGACACCGCGGATGCTCTTGATATTTCTTTCTTCATCGTCGGTTACGTAGGCATAGCCGCTCCGGATCTTTTTTAACGGCGAGAATCCTTCAAGCCTTTCAGCATACAGCTTTAGTAAATGCTTCTTCCTGTCAAAAAGCCTTTTGAAATTGTTATCGAGTGAGGCCGAAATCTGTTTTAACTGCTGTTTTCTAACCTTCAGCTTTCCCGAAGGACTCATCTTTTCAAGGCTTAAGGCTTTGATCTTCACCCTGTTACGGTACTGATCGATCCTGCCCTGCATCAGTGAATAAAGTGTACTGTGATAATCGATGAGTGAACCGTGAAGATCGTCAAGACTGTATACGGCCAGTTCCGCGGCAGCCGAAGGAGTCGGCGCCCTCAGATCCGATACAAAATCGCAAATAGTAAAATCAACCTCATGACCGACGGCAGAGATCACCGGAATACTGCAGTCGTAGATCGCACGGGCAAGTTCTTCGTCATTAAATTCAAACAGATCTTCAAACGAACCTCCGCCACGTCCTATGATAATGACATCAGGCTTTGTAGCCTCAAGTCTTTTAAGGGCACTTATAAGGGTACGGGCAGCTCCCGTCCCCTGAACGGCGGCAGGCGCAAGACGGATATTCACATAGGGATTTCTTCTTGAGGTGATATTCATGATATCATGTAATACCGCCCCGGTCTGTGACGTCACAACACCGACTGTTCTAACGTATTTCGGGAGCGGTTTCTTATGTTCGGGAGCAAAAAGACCTTCCTCTGCGAGCTTAGCTTTAAGCTTTTCGTATTTTTCATATAATGCCCCGACGCCTTCCATCTCGATCTTCTCGGCAATGAAGCTGTATCTCCCGCCGGGTATGTACACATTGATACTTCCTGTCACAACAACGCTTAGTCCGTCCTTAAGCTTAAACTTAAGACCCGACAGCCTGTTTTTGAATAAAGCGCACGAAAGCTGCGAATTGGAATCCTTTACAGAAAAATAAATGTGCCCGGAACTGCTGTAGGAACAGTTTGAAACCTCACCGCGCACACTTATGTTATTTAATCCCGGATCATATTGCAGCTTGTTACCGATATACGAATTGATCTCGGTAACGGTAAAAATATTTGCCATTTAAGCCTGATTCTCCGAATCCTTTATGAATCTTCCCAAAACTCCGTTTACGAAACCGTATGACGAATCATCCGAACCATAAGCCTTCGAAAGCTCTACTGCTTCATTGACGGCAGCTTTATCCGGAACCGTATCGTCAAACCTGATCTCATACAAGGCTATACGAAGCACCATAAGCTCCAGCTTTCCTATACGGTTGAATTTCCATCCGATAGCTGCGTTTTCGATGAGCTTATCGATCTCGTCAAGCTTTGAAACGATCTTATCAAAACGTTCGCGCAGTTCATTGGAATCTTCAATATTCGTAAAGTTCTGAATATAGAGCTCAAACTGTTCCGCAAATTCATCTTTGTCATGAAACTCACGAAGATAGAGAAGTTTCAGCAGATGCTCTCTTAATGCTCTTCTGGTCATTGAAGCCATATCAATCCCCTTATATAATCGACATTTCGTGAATAGTAGAATTCTGTGACAGAAATATTATCTGTCGACATCGATACCTACGATATGGATATTTACCGAGGAAGCCTTAAGACCGGACATATTTTCAATAGCGTTGCTTACTCTTTCCTGAACCTGTGAAGTCACGACAGGGATACTGTAGCCGTATTTCATGTTCATATAAAGATCAGCGGTAATGCATCCGTCTTCGATCACAAGCTTGATACCCTTGGATCTGTTCTTGGTTCCCGACTTGGCAAGACGCTCATAGGTCACATTACCTGCGATCGATGTGATCCCTTCAACTTCTGTCGCGGCAAGTCCGATAATACTTGCAACCACGTCATCGGAAATCTTTATATCGGCATTAATATTGTTATTCTTCATTTTACGTCCTTTCACGTTACTTCATTTCACGTAATTTTATCCATTTGCATAAAAAGGCTGCACTAAACATGCAGCCATGATATTTAGAAAATCTCAGATTCTCTTCAGATACTCGCCTGTTCTGGTATCGATCTGAATCTTATTGCCGCGCTCAACAAACAACGGAACCATAACCTGAGCACCTGTCTCTACGATAGCGGGCTTGGAAGCGCCTGTAGCGGTATCGCCCTTGAAGCCGGGCTCGGTCTCGGTTACTTCAAGCTCTGCAAACATGGGAGGTTCTACCGAGAAAACCTTGCCCTGATATGAGAGCATCTTAACCATATCATTCTCTTTAACGAACTTGAGAGCGTCACCGATCTGCTCTGCGGTAAGTGCGATCTGCTCATAATTCTCGGTGTTCATGAAGTTGTACATATCACCGTCCGAATACAGATACTGCATATCACTCTTCTCGATATGAGCCTGAGGATATTTGTCGGTAGGTCTGAATGTAGTTTCGGTAACACCGCCGTTGATTATATTTCTAAGCTTGGTTCTTACGAAAGCGGCACCTTTACCGGGCTTAACATGCTGGAACTCAATAACCTGGACAACGTTACCGTCAATCTCAAGCGTAATTCCGTTTCTGAAATCTCCTGCTGAAATCATAAAAATTCCTCCTAAAATAAACCAAAATATACATTTTTATATCTTAACTCAAATATTTTATACTATTCTTGTTTTGTTTTCAAGTATTTTTTTATATATTCAAGTCCGTCAATATAAGAGTCAAATCCGCGTCCGTAACATTTTGCGGTGCAGACCTCTTCAATGACCGAGATCTTCCTGAAATCATCCCGGTTCATGACATCGGAAATATGTACTTCCACAACGGGACATTTAAGTATGGCGATAGCATCACGGATCGCATAGCTGTAGTGCGTATATGCACCTGCATTGATCAGTACGCCGTCATAATTTTCCAGAAATACACTATGCAGGGTTTCAATGATGCCACCCTCGTAATTGGACTGATAGAATTCTGTTTCGATCTCAAGCTTTTGGGCCGCTTCGCGGATATACCCGCACAGATCCTCGTAGGTCCTGCTTCCGTATATCCCGGGCTCCCTTGACCCGAGCATATCAAGATTCGGGCCGTTAATAACCATTATTTTCATTGATTGTCTCCTTAATAAAGCGGTATTCTAACGGTTTCTGTGGCTTCTTCCCTTTTCTCCGAGATTGTTGACGATCTTGGCCCTTCCTTCCGGACGCCTGTGATCGGGATAATCGATCTCAAGTTTGTCGAGCTGTTTTTTATAAAGCATAAGGACAGGCTTTTCAAGTTTTCTTTTCAGAATGATCTGGATCTCTTCCGACGGATCGATGGGATTGACCAGTATCGTATGCATTCCGGCCCTGTTCCCTCCCCATATATCTGTAAAAAGCTGATCCCCGATACACAGCATCCTGTCCGCGGAAACATTGAGTCTTCTCGATGCTTCCTGATAGCCTTTGACAGAAGGCTTTCCTGCTTTGTAAATATAATCGAGTCCCAGAGGGGAAGCGAATTTCTGATTGCGCTCCCTGCTGTTGTTCGAAACAAGCATGATCTTAAAACCGATATTTTTTAATCCGTTTATAAACGAGGCAAGCTCTTCGTCTCCCATTTTTCCGTGTGGAACAAGCGTATTGTCTATGTCAAAAATGATCCCGCGAAAGCCGGAATTGAAATAATCCGAATAATCTATGTCAAAAGTGGATGACTTCCATTCATTCGGAAATAAACCCTTGCCTATATTCATGATACTGACTCCGATATGTATATTTCTTAATGTGTAACCAAACATGATTCATAAAAGATCACTATTAATTCATGATATCATACAGGAGTTTTTTCATCAACCGATATTATAAAAATTAGTGCGGCGGCGGCTCGGGCTTGGCGTAATCTTAATATCGCATTCCAAGTAACGCAAGTTGCCCGGACAGAGCCTTTCTCAATTCTAGCCGCGATACTAAAATAGGGGCAGCCGCACTTTAGTGCGGCTGCCCCTGGGACATCATTAGAAATCAGATTTGAATTAAAGGATCATTCTTCCTCGTCTTCAGTTCTGTACTTGGCAGCTTCTTCAACTACCTTAGCCTGAACATCCGAAGGTGCCTGCTCGTAACGGTCGATCACATATTCGAAATCGCCGATACCGCCGGTCATCGAACGAAGGTCGGTTGAATATCCGTAAAGCTCCGAAAGCGGAACATCTGCATTGATGATCTGCTTACCGCCGGGGATGGGATCCATACCGAGAACACGGCCGCGGCGCTTGTTTAAGTCACCCATGATATCTCCGGTGAACTTATCGGGAACAGTAACCTTTACAGAGCAGATAGGCTCTAACAGACAAGGTGAGCAGTTCTCCTTGGGATCGTTGAACGCAGCCTTGAATGCAAGCTTGGCAGCCATCTTGAATGCCTGCTCGGAGGAGTCTACCGGATGGTAGGAACCATAGAACAGAGTCGCACGAAGGCCGACAACGGGATATCCTGCAAGAGGTCCTGCAAGAACGGACTCTGCAAGTCCTTTTTCTACTGCGGGGAAGAAGTTCTTCGGAACAACACCGCCTACAACTTCCTCGTCGAATACATATGCCTTCTCCATATCGCCTGAAGGCTGGAAACGGATATGAACATCACCGTACTGGCCGTGTCCTCCTGACTGCTTCTTATGCTTACCCTGCTTCTCAACCATCTTGCGGATAGTCTCACGGTAAGGAACTCTGGGCTTGCTTGTTTCAACTTCAACCTTATAACGGTTGAGCAGCTTGCTTACGGTAACATCGATCTGCTGGTCGCCGATACCGTAAATAAGAGTCTGACGGTTCTCCTTGTCCTGAACAATCTTCATTGTCTTATCCTCAGCAAGGAGCTTGGCCATAGCCTGGGCAAACTTGTCTTCATCACCCTTATTCTTGGTCTCAACCTTCTGATATGTGTAAGGTATCGAGAATACAGGTCTTTCAAAGATAACGGGATTAGCCTTGGTCGAAAGAGTATCGCCGGTCTGGGTATTGGAAAGCTTTGAAAGAGCACCGATATCGCCGGGGTTCAGTTCTTTTACTTCAATAGCTTCCTTGCCGCGCAGAACATACAGCCTGGAGATCTTCTCTTCTGTCTCACGCTCCGCATTGTAGATCGGAACATCGGTCGTAAGCTTGCCTGAGCAGATCTTGATGCAGGAATATGTACCGAAATCATTAACGATGGTCTTGAATACCTTGGCGGTAAAAGGCTTGTTAATGTCGTAATTGGCTTCAAATACGCTGTCATCCTTCACATTCTTTCCAACAACCTTGTGGTTTAAAGGTGAAGGGAAATATGACTTGATGCAGTCAAGCAGCATCTTGGTACCCTGATTGTTAAGACCGGTACCTACGACAACAGGAACGGTGTCACCCGAGAAAACTGAGCCGTGAAGAGCATTGTCGATCTCTTCCTGGGTGAATTCTTCCTCGTTGAAATATTTTTCCATAAGATCTTCGCTGGTTTCGGCAATAGCCTCAAGCAGATCGTGACGGCATGCGTCAACCTCATCTTTGATGGAATCGGGAATGGCGCAGTCTGTATATTCGCTGCCCTTGGTAAACTTGCGGCCGCCCATCTTTACGACGTTAACGAAACCGACAAATTTCTCATTCTCAAAGAAAGGAGTATGGAAAGGAGCGATCTTGGTTCCGAACTTATCCTTTAATTGCTCAACAACATTGGCAAAGTTCGCATTGGCATCATCCATCGCGGTTACGAAGAACATGCGGGGAAGCTTTCTCTTCTCACAGATCTCCCAGGCCTTAACGGTTCCGACTTCAACGCCTGATTTTGCGTTTACGACGATGATCGCAGCACCTGCAGCATCGAGAGCTTCTTCAACTTCACCTACGAAATCAAAATAACCGGGTGTATCAAGAAAATTATACTTAATTCCGTTATATTCGAGTGGAATCAGCGAAGTGCTGATAGAAAATGTTCTCTTGATCTCTTCCTTGTCAAAATCGCTCAGGGTCGAACCGTCCTCTACACGGCCCTGTCTTGAAATAGCACCTGTATTGAGCGCCATAGCCTCAACCAGAGTAGTCTTTCCGCAACCACCGTGTCCCAATATAGCGACGTTGCGGATGTCTTCACTTTTGTAAGTGTTCATAATTCTTACCCTCCATACATTTATCGGTTTTTCTTTAAATGTCTTAAAATGCACCGACTATGCGTATCGGAGGCATTTTCGGACAGTAAAAAACCGCCATTGATTATTTTACTAAATCAAGACGGTTTTTACAAGCAAAACTTTGAGTATTTCACAAATAATATAAAATATGACGAATTATTTTGTGCAAATCATACAATTCTGATCAATCAGTCGAATTATCCTTTTCCCTTAACGCAACCCTGCGGATCTTTCCGCTGATCGTCTTGGGCATCTCATCGATAAATTCAACGATCCTGGGATACTTGTAAGGAGCGGTATGCTCTTTTACATAGTTCTGTATCTCTTTCTTAAGGTCATCGGTTCCCACGGTACCCTTGGTAAGAACGATAGTTGCTTTAACAACCTGGCCTCTGACAGGATCGGGCGCACCTGTAACGGCGCATTCAAGCACATAGGGAAGCTCCATGAGCACACTTTCGATCTCGAACGGTCCGATACGGTATCCGCTTGACTTGATAAGATCGTCGGTTCTTCCGACATACCAGAAGTAACCGTCCTCATCGCGCCATGCGGTATCACCTGTGTGGAAATAGCCGTCATGCCAGCTCTCAAGCGTCTTCTCATCATCACGGTAGTAGCCTCTGTACAAACCGTTGGGAACCTTCTCTTCGGTCCTTATCACGATCTCGCCGACTTCACCGACAGATGCAGAAGTTCCGTCGGGAAGCAGGATATCAACATCATACTGGGGCGTAGGCTTGCCCATTGAACCGGGCTTAACATCCATTCCGACCAGATTTGCGATGCACAGCGTCGTTTCGGTCTGTCCGAAGCCTTCTTTAAGCTTGATCCCGGTCGCCTCGAGGAATTTGTTGTAAACCTCCTCATTAAGCGCTTCGCCCGCAACTGTTGCGTATTCGATCGAGCTCAGATCGTATTTTGACAGATCCTCTCTTATCAGGAATCTGAAAATAGTGGGCGGTGCACAGAATGTGGTGATATGGTACTTTGCAAACATAGGCAGCAGGTCTGCCGCATTGAAACGCTTGAAATCATATACGAATACGGCGGCTTCGCAGAGCCATGCACCGTAAAGCTTGCCCCAGAGAGCCTTGCCCCATCCGGTATCGGAAACGGTCAGATGTATACCGTCGGGATTGACCTTATGCCAGTATTTTGCGGTTACAAAATGGCCGAGTGCATATTTGAAGCTGTGTGTAGCGATCTTAGGATATCCTGTCGTTCCCGAAGTAAAGAACATGAGCATGATATCATCGCCCGAAGCAGCTGCAGCACCTTCGGGTCTCGGGAACTTATCGGAACATGCTGCGATGCCCTCGTCAAAATTCTCCCATCCCTCTCTTGTCGCATTCACAATGATCTTGGTCTTAAGAGTAGGTGATTCCTCCTGAGCCAGCTCAACCTGCTCGGGTACACCGTCTTCGGGTGTCGCAACGATCGCACTGACGCCCGCTGCATTGAAACGATATTCAAAATCATGCTTTACAAGCTGGCTTGTTGCGGGAATAGCGATGGCACCAAGCTTATGCAGAGCAATGATAGAAATCCAGAACTGGTAGTGACGCTTCAGAACGAGCATTACCCTGTCGCCTTTCTGGATTCCGAGCGATCTGAAATAATTGGCCGCCTGTGAGCTTAAAAAGCTTATATCCTGGAACATAAAGCGTCTGTCCTTCTTATCGTCTCCGACCCATACCATGGCTGTCTTAAGAGGATTCTTTTCGGCCATCGCGTCAACAACGTCATATGCAAAATTGAAATGATTGTCATGCTTGAACTTGATCTCCTTTAACAGACCGTTCGCATTGATCTTGCAGGAGATGAATTTCTCATAGACCGCACCTGTTTCGGGCTCGTCAACCATGATGTCTTCGGGAACCCAGTTGGTATCGTTGCCGGTGCTTGAAGCAAATGTATCACCTCTCTCGGGATGCATGATAACGGTAAAGAATTCACAGTCCTGACCGCCTATCGCAAGCTCTCCGTGGGGTGTGTTCGAATCAAAATAGATAACGTCTCCGGGATAAAGAGTTTCTACCCTGTTACCGAACTGGTGGCGCATCATACCCTTCGTGATAACGCTTACTTCGTGTCCGTCATGAACGTGAAGCTGCATGGGCTCGTTAAGCGCATCGGGGTCAAAAGGAAGCCTGCAGAAGAAGGGCTCACCCATTTTATTCTTGAAGTTGGGAGCCATCGAAAGATATTCACAGGCCTCGTTACGAGCGATCGGAACACCCTTGCCCTTTCTTACGATCGAGTATGAAGTCAGTTTGGGACTTGATCCCTGAAGGATATCGGCAATATCGACACCAAATTTTTCGGCACATTTGTAAATAAACGAGAACGAGAAGTCAACCTTGCCTTCTTCGAGAGCAAGATAATCATCGACCGTCATCTGGGTAGCTTCAGCCATCTCATGAACTGAAATGTTTGAAAGTTCACGCATTTCCTTTACACGTGAGGCGACATCCTGTAGTGAATTCTTGACCATTTTTTCTGATCCTCCTTTTGATTTGGCGGCCGACCGGCAAATCAGGTTTTTTGAGCCGGTCAGTCTTTTAAAAATAACAGATTTGGCGGGATGCTTTGCAAATGTGTCTTCACCGAAATAAAAAAGTCTCAATGCAAAGCAAAAACTTCACATTGAGACGAATAATCAAATATCCGCGGTACCACTCAACTTGCAGTAAAAACTGCCACCTCGCCGGACTCAGTCAAGTCCTGTGCATTAACGCAGCCTCACGGGAAGCGCCTACTCGTCATAAATACAACTTTGGGACTTCCGGCTCGGAAGGGATGGGCTTGATGCAGATCGAACCACCGGCTCTCACCAAATACCGGTTCTCTGTTAAATTCTCCTTGCAGCCGTCTTCGTCACAGCCTTTAATTAAACGATCGGTAAACATATAACCCGGGTAAAATACTTTGCCCCGTTAAATCGTTAAACCCATACTATCACAACAAGATTAAATGTCAAGCAATATTTTTAATTTTATTTGGTAAATATTATTCAGGCAGCTTAGAAGCCGCCTCATTACATAAATCATTTTGACATGGCTTCCATATATGCTATTATAGAGATGTCTTACCGTAAATATATGCCGGAACGCGGCTTATCACTTATAATCACCGGAGGAAACACATATCATGAATCTATTTTGGGGCTTATTATTTTCACTGCTCGGTATCATCAGCATGATCTACGGAGTCGCCCTGGCCCTGGGCGCCCACGGATCCTTGTTTTTTGTGATCTGGTTTGTTTTCGGGATACTGCTGATCATCGACGGAGTCATAAGGATATTCGGTATCCCCTCACCGTTTAAGCCTTCTGTCACAAGCAGGCTTCTTCTTGTGCTTCGAATACTGGTTGCCTTCATCGCGCTTTTGTTCCTGATCGTCGAAGGGATGATATTATCACGGTTCAATACTCATACAGATGAGGATGTCGATTATCTGATCGTTGCGGGAGCCCAGGTCTATGAGAACGGCCCTAGCCCGGTACTTAAATTCAGACTTGATGCCGCTCTTGAATATCTTCGGATCCACCCCGATACCGTGTGCATCGTAACCGGCGGAAAGGGTTCCAATGAGATACGTCCCGAAGCTGTTATCATGGCAGAATATCTGGTAAACAACGGCATTGACAGCGATCGGATCATCCTTGAGGACCGCTCTTCCAACACGACCGGGAATATGAAAAATGCCGCGGCTCTCTTCGATGCGAAGAATTCAACCGCGGCCATAGTGACCAATAATTTTCATTTGTTCAGAAGCATGCGCATCGCCAAAAAGCAGGGCATCCAAAACGTAAGCGGTATTGCTGCCGGTTCAACACCCCTGTTCCTTCCCAACAATCTGCTGCGGGAATTCTGCGGAGTATGTAAGGATTTTCTGTTTGGAAATATGTGAACCTCCAGGACATTTGATAACCGGCCAACTTTTAGTTTTGAATATTATCTTTCATTCCTGCGAACCCTGTACGAATTCAACATCATGAGGAATATCCTTAACCTTCCAGTTATCGGTATCAGGGATATCCGCAGGCTTCAGCTCCATGCGTTTTTCGGGATAATCGGCAAGTATCAGATGATCTCTGATCAAACCGATCTCTTTTTCCTTCTTAGAGCCTTTTCTTATCTCAACCACGGTTCCGGGAGCACAATGATACCATATCCATTTCGCATCGGGAACGGTAAGCCTTATACAGCCGTGGGAACAGTTGGTTCCCAGATCCTTGTAGGTATCGGTATATGTTGAACCGTCATGTTCCGAATAAAGCGTCGTATGGAAATAAATCCTTCCCGATATCAGACTCCAGTACTGTGCATAGGAATCGGTATTTCTGAACAGACCGAAACGCACTCTGTAGCTGCGCATCTTAAATGTGCCAAGAGGCGAAGGCGAATTGTCTCCTCCCGAAGAACAGAGCATATATCGCTCCGGAACTGTATATCTGCCGTTTTCGTCCTTGGTAAATACCATCACTACCTGATGGTAAATGTCAACTACGATCCTGTATGTCCCTGCCTCAGGATAGCCTTCCGGGAATGTATAATCACCGTTATCCCCTATAAGCTCAGCAAAGCTCATATTGACTGTGGGAGCAAGCTGTTCGAAGGTATCTTCGTCAAAATGAAGAGTGCTGTAGTCAAACAGATGCTCGGTATCGTTAAAGCTGGTATTGACAGGGCCCTTGCCATTTCCAGTGGGGGTGGTAGCGGTATCCGTTCCTGCAGGGATGCTGCCTGCCGTACCGGTTCCTGTGGTATTACTGCTATCCGAAGCTGTACCTGTTCCGGAAGTGGTATTATTATCCAAAGCTGTACCGGTCGCTGTGAACATATCAGTTTTAACATTTTCAATGCCATCGTTTGCGGCATTATTCAGTGATGCTGTACCAGCTTCTGGTTCATTGTTTTTCGAACCGTTATTGTTACCGGTTTCAACGGAATTATTACCTTCTACGCTCCCGCCGGATACCGTATCTTCATTTACATTCCCTGTATCAAAAAGCTCCAGCGATTCATCCTCTTCATCAACAGTATCTCCTGCTGTGTTCTTTTTTGCCACAAGATATTCACTGACATCAAAAGCGTTGCCGTTACCTGCAGAACTGTCCGTTGCTTCGTCTGATGCAGCATCTGATGCTTCATCCGTTTTAACATTTTCAGGTTTATTGGCGACAAATACATTATCAGGGTTATCCTTCCGGGCCTTATCATCTTTCTGACCGGCCGGAATGAGCACCTGATGACCTTTCGCAGGAACATCTCCTATGCCGAAGTTCTGCGAGGCACATCCCGACAGAACAAGCCCCGTTAAGATACAAACGGCAATAATCCTTTTAAACATAGTATTCATTATAATCCACTTTCTGAAAAAACTGCTGTGATCCGCGTTATACCGACAGAAAATAAAAAGATCCTCCGATACCCGAGTATAACATAACTTCATAAAATCGAAGATATTATACTATAGCACAGAAGGATTTACAATATATTTATTTGTTAAATTTACATTATATATACAAGATATAGTGTTTGATCACATATACAATGCTTTATTTAGTTAACGCATAAAACTCACGTTTTGTGAATTGTTTTATACATATACAACCGTTTCGATACATGTTCACGGGTCAAAACGATATTAACCGTCCGGGTATTGCTTAAGCAAAATATTTTCAGTATGAATAATCACATATTACAAATAACAAATTTAAAAATG
>JAILIQ010000304.1 GCA_024695205.1 Lachnospiraceae bacterium | reverse complement strand
CAGGTAACTGAGGCCGTAAATGAGGCAGTAAAGGCTCAGGTTGAGGAAGGCGTAGAGGCAGCTGTCAGAGCCAAGGTGGAAGAAGGAGTGCCGGAAGAGGTTATTGCCTCAATGATCGAGCAGACAGTCAACGCCAAGCTTGCATCGGAAGAGATCGCAACACTGACAGAATCTACCATAGAAGCCAAGATGTCAAGCGAGGAGATTAATGAAACGATCAAAACAAACACCGATCTTCAGGTAGAGAAAGCTATTGCAGACAATATGGCTTCTGACGAGGTTAAGGCAAAGCTGGCTAAGGCATCCGAGGGCGCTTCGAAGATCATAGCATTGAAGACTTCTCTTGACAGCTACAATACATTTTACAAAGGCCTTGCGGCTTATACCAACGGGGTTTCCCAGGCAGCGGCGGGCGCAGCACAGTTGAAGGAAGGCAGTGTCCGGCTTAAGGACGGATCGGCTGCACTTGTAAACGGCAGTGCGGCACTCAATGTCGGACTTGCAAACGTTCAGGATAATATGCCTGCACTTATTGACGGTGTTACACAGTTAAGGGACGGTGCAGGACGTCTGTCCGACGGTATGAAGGAATTCAACGAGAAGGGTATCGAGAAGCTGGTTGAAGCAGTCGATGGCGATCTTGAGGGTCTCGTTGAAAGATTTAAAGCAGTTGCGGAGGTTTCAAAGAATTATAAGAGTTTCTCGGGCTTGAGCAACGAAATGGACGGAGAAGTAAAGTTCATCTACAAGATCGGTGAATAAGTATTTGAAAAAGGCTGAAGCACCAGATTAAAGATACGGTCATAATCAATTAAATAAAGAGTCCTGCCGCAGGAATAACCCCAAATAACGGTTTGGTGCAGTTATTCCTGTGACAGGATTTTTATGATTCTGCAAGCTTCAAAAGCTCTTCCTCACTGATTATCGGAATGCCGAGTTCCTTAGCTGTTTTATTTTTGCTGCTGGTCGAGGTTACATCATTGTTGACCAGATAATCGGTGTTTTTGGTGACAGAGCCCGTAACTTTGCCACCATGTTTTTCTATGAAATCCTTTGCTTCATTACGGTTGGCAAAATGTGCTACTGAACCGGTGATAACAAATGTTTTGCCGTTGATCGCAGAAGAGGCTGAGACGGTTTCGGGAGCTTCTAAGTTCACTTCGGCAATAAGATCGTTGTAGATGCCGAGATTGACCGGATCCGCAAAATAGTCCGTAAATGCACCTGCAAGAATGTCACCGATCTTATCGATGCCTGAGAGCTCATCGGAAGTAAGCTTTGGAATCCTTTCGGGATTATATGAAGCATAGCGGCAGATGAGCTTCGCATTTGCAAGACCTATATTGGGGATACCGAGACTGTATACAATGCGGTCAAGCGTGGTATTCCGGGCTTTCTCGATGGCAGCGAGCAGGTTCTCACAGGATTTCTTTCCAAAGCCATCCATAGAGGCTATTTCACCGAAATGCTCTTTTAGTTTGAAAATGTCGGCAAGATCATGCATCAATCCTTCATCGATAAGTTTTTCAACGGTTGCTTCGCTCATTCCGTCGATGTTCAGGGCATCACGTGATGCCATAAGCGCAAAGAGTTTGATCTTTTTTGCAGCGCAGGAAGGGTTGGGGCATATCAGTACCCTGACACCGTTTTCTTCGCGCACGGCCGTATGTGTATGGCATACGGGACAGACGGAAGCGACAAGCGGATTGCAATATGACCTGCCGGAGCCCTCTATGGGTATCGGCGAACCGCAACATGACCCATCGGAAGAACCCTCTGTCGTTATCGGGAGATCTCCCTCAATGATCCGGAACACACCGGATTTTGTCAGATTATCCGCGATCTGCGGGATTATCATGTTGGCCTTATATACCGTAATCCGGTCGTTCAGCCCCAGCTTTAATTCTTCCATGATACTGATATTGTGCAGACTGGCACGTGATACGGTTGTACCTTCGAGTTCAACCGGATCAAATATTGCTACCGGATTGATAAGTCCGGTTCTTGAGGCACTCCATTCAACCTCACGCAGGGCGGTTTCTGCCTGCTCGTCGGCCCATTTGAACGCGATGCCGTCCCGGGGGAACTTGGAAGTGCGACCAAGCGAATTGCCGTAGGCAATATTGTCATACACAAGGACCAGTCCGTCCGAAGGGAAATCATTTGAGGATATCTTATCTGAAAAATGCTCTATAGCTGTACCTACATTTGCGGAATCGACCAGTTCGCGCTCAACAACGTCAAAGCCCAGAGATGCCAGAAAATCAAGCTGCTCGTGGCGGGTGGCAAAGGATGCGGCATCAACACCGGTCTGACCATGGCCGGCGGCAAAGGATGCGGCATCATCATTCGCGGATATGAGAGCGAAAGCATACAGATACACACTTCTTTTTGCGGTTATGCTGCTGTCGAGCTGGCGCACCGAACCGCTGCACAGATTACGGGGGTTCTTGTATTTGGCATCGGTTTCGGGGATGGCGGCATTGATCCTTTCGAAATCGGAGTAACGGATCACGGCTTCGCCGCGAAGTACCAGACGGCCCCTGTATGAGATCTTCAGGGGCAGATTCTTAAATGTTCTTGCGTTGGCGGTAATGATCTCACCCACCTCGCCATTGCCACGAGTTACAGCCTTGCTGAGCTCGCCGTTGTCATATGTGAGAACAACCGTAAGACCATCCATTTTCCAGGACAGTACACCGCTGTGGTCACCAAGCCAGGCGGCAAGTTCTTCACGGGATTTTGTCTTGTTGAGTGAGAGCATCGGTGATTCATGACGCTCCTTTGGAAGCTCTGAGACAACCTCGTACCCGACCTTGTGAGTCGGGCTGCCGGCAAGGACTATGCCCGTTTCGTTTTCGAGCTGCAGCAGTTCATCATACAGGCGGTCATATTCAAAATTGCTCATGATCTCCCGGTCTTCCTGTTCGTATACACGCGCCGCCTCCGAGAGCAGAGCGGTAAGCTCGCCGATGCGGGCTTTCTTTTCCTGAGGTGTCATTGTCTTTATGCCTCTTTTCTGAGAATGATTAAGATTCAGGGATTAACGGAATGCTTCGCCTCACCCCAGCTGACTTTTAAGCTCCTCGAGCTCCTGCGGGGTTAAGTTGCGGTAAGTGCCGGTCTTAAGCCGTCCGAGCCTGATATTCATGATCCTGACGCGCTTTAAGGAACGCACACGGTAGTCAAGAGCCTCGCACATGCGGCGGATCTGGCGGTTCAAGCCCTGGGTGAGTATTATCGTAAATGTATCGCGTCCGGTCTGTTCGATCCTGCAGGGCAGGGTGACGGTGTCCAGGATAGGCACCCCTGCGGCCATTTTGGCGAGAAAATCCGGGGTGATATCCTTATTGACGCGTACCTGATATTCCTTTTCATGGTGGTTGCTCGATCTTAAGATCTTGTTGACTATATCCCCGTCATTGGTGAGCAGTATCAGACCTTCTGATTCCTTGTCAAGACGTCCTATCGGAAATATGCGCTTTTCGTATGAGATAAAGTCAATGATGTTGTCGGGATCGCGTCTGTCTGTTGTACAGACGATCCCGATGGGCTTGTTGAATGCGATCAGTACAAGATCATCGATCTGTCTCACCGGTTTGCCTTTGTAGGTCACTTTTGAATTCGGATCGGTGACACGGCTGCCTGCAACCGCCTTTACGCCGTCGATCTCAACAAGTCCGGCTTCGATGGCTTTATCGGCCTCGCGACGCGAGCATACTCCTGCATCGGCGAGATATTTGTTTATACGTATACCCTTGATCTCGCTGTATTCGGGTGTATTTTCAAAAATCTGTTTCTTGGTTTTCATCTGTAACCTTTCTTTTGGTTCCGGCGATGGCTTAAATTACAAAAGCTCACAAATTGTCCGGACCGGCCGGTAATTTAAAATAAAAACATGGCTAACAGCAGTCCGCCAATTCCCAGTCCGAAGAAGAGACCGAGAGTGGTCGTCATGACCGCATATCTGTCAAATACTCTTTTAAAACGCTTTACAAGGAATACCGTACATTCCTTATCGGACCTGTAAAGCTTTTTGCGAAACACCCCTTCCTCAGGGAAAATACAGGGATATTCGACTGTCTCTTCAGGATCGCCGGTCTCGCTGATGCGGTAGTAGGCACATTTGTACCTTTCCGAATTATATGCCGGATCGATCCTTACGAAGCGGGCTTTTTTCCTCTTCGAAAACAGCAGGAGAAACAATGCCGCTGTAAAAATGATGACCATCAATACGCAGATCGCGAGCATGATCACAGCCAGTCCGATGTAGATGTAGATTGGTTTTCCTATGACCATACAGAAGATGATGGCGATAACAAATAAAAATATCAGAAGATTCATATGCGATCAATGCCGGATCATTATTGGCCGGCTGTCCAGTCATTTCCGAAAGCTATCTGGGCGAAATTGTAAAATCCGAGGTACCATATGTTAAAATCATGTCCGCCTGACTTTTCCTGCCACAGGAAGTTCTCGCCGTCAACGAAGAGCTCGCTGATGTCGGGAAGCTTCTTGGCGGCAGCCGAAGCGCTCGCATAGGCGATCTTGTCCTGAAGTCCGCAGATATTGTAGAAGAAATCGACGGTATATTCGGATTTTGCGACTTCAGAAGCAACTCTTGAAGCCGCATAGGAGGTCGGAGCCGCGGAGAATGCGCCGAACCAGCTGAACAGATCGAGGCATTCGCACATTCCGATGTTGATCGTCTGCATGCCGCCCATTGAAAGACCTGCCATGGCACGGTGTGTACGGGTGGCTGACATATCATAGCCGTTTTCGTCGTATTCGGCATAGGTCGAATAGTGGCTCTCTATATAGGGGATAAGGTCGTTTCTCAGCTCATAGCCGAATTTATAGAACAGATCGTTGCCGGTCACGCCGGAGAGCGCAAGCGCCTTGTCATTGGCTGTAACAACGATGAACGGTTCTATGTCGCCGTCTTTGACCAGATTGTCCATTATTTTCTTGACGCGGGAGGCATTGCCTGTACCGAGTCCCCATTCGGTCTCGCTGCCGCCGATGCCGTGGCAGAGATACATTACGTTGTACTGCTTTGTTTCGTCGTATCCGTAGGGAAGATAAACAAATGCCTTCTTTTCGACGTCAGGTCCGTCGCCGAGCCAGTCATGGGCCATATAGGTTATGGCTTCGATCGTACCGGCTTCATCGTATACTCCGTTGTTATATTTGGAAGGAAGCAGGAGTGAAACGGTTGCACCTGTCGGAACCGGTGTCGGTGTAGGCTCAGGTGTGGCGGTAGGCTCGGGTGTTGCGGTGGGTTCGGGTGTTGCAGTGGGTTCGGAAGCGGTTTCCGAAGCGGCAGCGTCTTTCTGTCCGTCGGTTTGTCCGTTTTGGGTTCCTTCTGCTGATGGACCTCCGGCGGTATCCCCGCTGCCTGCGGAACAGGCGCAAAGAGTAAGAAACATTGTAATGACCAGTAATATTGACAGTGTTTTTTTCATTTTGAATCACAGACTCCTTATATTTTTTCCGGATCGTTACCGGGTAATTTTTTTCTGTCGGAAAAGTATAGCACATTTATCGGTCACAGTCAAAATAAAGCAGGAACCCGCGCAGGCCTTTATCTGTAAGCTAAACGCTCATAAATGGCAATAATCAGTAAAATAATATCTGTATATGGTTAGATAGCGCATAAATCGCGGGGGTATGATATAGAAAAGTACTGTATCCGAGGTTTTTTTTATTTACGAAAGGACGGGGAAACATAAAATGGGACCTATAGCACCTAAAGATCCGGTTAAAAAGCGGGATTTCTTCTATATCATGTACGAAAAACAGATTTCTGCGGCTCCCGCACCCGACGGACGCGGAGTATGTTTTATTTATGAAGATGGCGGAAGGATGCTCTCCGCAGCGAAGATAGTCGGCGGAATGACCGATGAGAATGAGATCGCGATGCTGAAGAATACGGCCGATTTCAGAAAGCTCGTTTTCGGTATCGGTGTTTCTGTAATGTGTACCGATGTAAAGAGCTGCGACTTTTGTTTTCAGATGTACGGGAAAAGCGACCCTTACGGTAGCGGGACCACGATCAGACAGACTGTTTCAACGGACGGAGCCGAATATCTGATACCTCTGAGTGAAGTCAGCTGGTCAGACGATGACAATGTTCCCGGACAGATCCGTTTCGAATTTGAAAAAAGCGGAATGCTTGCAAGCGTTAATGTCAGGTTCTACCTGAATGACGGATATACCGCACCGAATCTTGAGGAGAAGGATTCGGTGGACTTAAACTGCGAAACGTATTTTAAGATGCTCGAGGCATCGGTGGTTTCGAAGGGGAATCCCGCAAGGCTCAGAAAAGCTGTCGGGAAGGCGAAGGCAGGCAAGCCTGTGACGCTGGCTTTTATCGGCGGTTCGATCACACAGGGAGCAGGCGCTACGCCGATCAACACGATGTGCTACACTCGTAAGATGTTCGAAGCATTTACGAAAAAATATAACTGCGCCGGCAACGCAAAATATATCAAGGCAGGTGTCGGAGGAACCCCTTCCGAGCTTGGAATGTTAAGATACAGAAGGGACGTTCTTCAGAATGATACCGCAGTTCCCGACATCGTGGTGATCGAATTTGCGGTAAATGACGCCGGAGACGAGACAGAGGGCGAATGCTACGAGGCATTGATCCGCAAGGCAATGAACGGCCCGGGACATCCCGCGGTACTGCTGATCTTCTCGGTATTTGCCGATGATTATAATCTTGAGGATCGCTGCATACCTATCGGAGCGCATTACCATCTTCCGATGACCAGCCTTAAAAGGTGCGTAACACCTCAGTTTTACAAGACTCCCGAAGAGGGAAGGATCATCTCGAAAGCCAGATATTTCTATGATGTGTTCCATCCGACCAATCTCGGACATCAGGTCATGTCCGACTGCCTTATGAAGCTGGTCGAGGAATGCTTAAAGCAGGATGACGGCGCGTTAACGGCGGATGATACACTCAGCAGGGGAGAGGCATTTAAGAGTGCCGATTTTGAAAATGTGGAACTGCTCGACCGTACTTCATGGAGGAGCAAGAGCTTTGATGATCTGAAGGCGGAAGCGGAACGTCTTGGAAGCGGGATAGCCGGACAGATAAAGGCTCAGCTTGAAACAGACGGCAACGATACATCGGGATCGGGAGGCGAGTTCCCCGTAAAAAGCGCGGATTACGGCAGCTTTACAGGAACCGACAAGGCACTGCAGGCCTGCGAGTATAATATGGATCCTTTCGTTACTCCGATATTTACGGAAAACTGGGTACACAAGGCAGGCAGCAACGAGCCGTTTACGATGGATGTAAAATGCAGCAGACTACTGATCATCACCAAGGATTCATCGGATGTAAATGACGGCAGGGCAGATATTTTCGTTGACGATAAGCTTGTCAAGACAGTGAATCCCAGGGATATAGGATGGGCACACTGCAATCCGCAGATCATCTTCAGGGGTGACTCAAGCGATGTACATAAGGTGAGAGTTCAGATGCACGAAGGCGACGAGGATAAGACCTTTACGATCCTCGGATTCGGTATCGTTGAATGATATCATTATTTCCTCTTCGGAGGAAAAGGCCGGTTTTTAGAGGCCGGCCGGTGAGATGTGTATAACAATACTTAAAAAAGAGGAGAAAACAATGATCAGGAAAGAATATACTGAAGAATACAGAAAAAGAGCCAAAGAGCTGATCTCAAAAATGACCCTGGAAGAGAAGGTTTATCAGCTGCGCCATCCTGCGCCCGCAATACCGAGACTCGGGATCAAGGCATACAATTACTGGAACGAGGCTATACATGGTGTAGCCAGAAGCGGTGTAGCGACCGTATTTCCCCAGGCGATAGGTATGGCTGCAAGCTTTGACGACGAACTGATCGGCAGGGTCGCAGACAGGATCTCGACCGAGGGACGCGGCAAATTTGCCGCGCAGGACGAATTCGATGACCGCGATATTTACAAGGGACTTACGTTCTGGGCTCCGAACATCAATATTTTCAGGGATCCCCGCTGGGGACGCGGCCATGAGACCTACGGAGAGGATCCGTATCTGACTTCAAGGCTCGGTGTAAGCTTTGTAAAGGGAATTCAGGGCAATGACGACAGATATCTCAAAGCCGCTGCATGTGCCAAGCATTTTGCGGTGCATTCGGGACCTGAGGCGATCAGGCATTCGTTTGACGCGAAAGCTTCAAAACAGGATATGAGGGAGACTTATCTGCCCGCATTCAAGGCTCTTGTACAGGAAGCGGGAGTTGAGGCGGTCATGGGCGCTTATAACCGTACCAACGGCGAGCCCTGCTGCGGAAGCAAAACCCTTCTTATCGACATCCTGCGTAAGGAGTGGGGATTTGACGGACATGTGACCTCGGACTGCTGGGCTATCAAGGATTTTAACGAAGGACATAACGTTACAAAGACTCCGGCAGAATCGGTTGCTCTTGCCGTCAATAACGGCTGCGATTTAAACTGCGGCGATCTGTTCGCATATCTGCTCCAGGCGGTTGAAGAAGGTCTTGTAACCGAGGAAAAGATCGATCATGCACTTGAAAATGTACTGACTACAAGGTTTAAGCTCGGCCTGTTTGATGACGGCAGCGCCAATCCCTATTCGGGCATTTCCTATAAGGATGTTGATACGGATGAAGCAAGGAAACTTAATCTTGAGATCGCTTCATCGATAGTGACGATGCTTAAAAATGACGGTGTTCTGCCTCTGTGCATCTCGGGCAACACATGCACCACAGGCAAAGGACAGAATATAAGAACCATCGGTGTGATCGGACCCAATGCCGATTCCAGAAACGCCCTTGTCGGCAATTACCAGGGAACTTCGTCGGAATATGTGACGGTGCTCGAAGGCATCCGCGAGGAAGCCAAAGCCGCAGGATTACGTATATTTGCATCCGAAGGCTGCCATCTGTACAAGAGTAAGACCGAAGGCCTTGCGCTTGACGGAGACAGGATTTCCGAAGTAAAAGCCGTTTGTGCGAACAGCGATATCGTAGTTGCTGTCATGGGCCTTGACGCAACACTTGAAGGCGAAGAGGGCGATACAGGCAATGAGTACGGCAGTGGCGACAAGCCCAATCTGAAATTCCCCGGCCTTCAGCAGGAGGTTATGGACGTTATTGCTGCAAGCGGCAAACCCTATATTCTTGTCGTTCTTTCGGGAAGTGCCCTTGCACTTGACAGACAAGCCGATACGGCAAATGCGATCCTTCAGGGCTGGTATCCGGGAGCACAGGGAGGAAGAGCCATCGCACGCATACTGTTCGGCAAAAAAGCTCCAGAGGGCAAGCTTCCTGTGACCTTCTACAGCGAGAAGAATACCCTGCCTGATTTTGAGGATTACTCGATGAAGGGCAGAACCTACAGATACATGACCGAGAAGCCTCTGTACCCCTTCGGCTACGGACTTTCATATACGACATTTGACGAGAAGATCGACAGTGTAAATGTTGTTTCGGCTGATGTGCGCAATTCCGGTGACAACGGCAGTACAGGCAGTTTTGATCCAATTACATTCAAGGCCGGCGACAGGCTTGATATCAATGTTACCTGCTCAAATACAGGAAAATACGACGGCGGCGTGACCGTGCAGGTTTATGTCGAGTCCGAAGTTCCGGGTGCTCCCGTAAGACAGTTAAAAGGTCTGAAGAAGCTTCATATTGCGGCAGGCGGATCGGCAAAAACGACAGTTACTCTTGACGGATCGGCATTTGAAATATTCGATCAGAACGGTGAAGCACAGCTCAATCCCGGAACCTACAGGGTTTATGTCGGCGACGCACAGCCCGATGCAAGATCGGAGGAGCTTACCGGCAAAAAGAGCGCAATGATCGAAGTCAGGATTTGATCCTGCGGGATATCTGCGGTTAAACGGGTTTATGGATCCGTTTTCCCTGCTTAAGCATACTTCATTTTTTTCATAGATATTTTCCTTTCCGGGCCGTCCGTGGTAAAACACGGGCGGCCGACTCCTTTATTGAAGGTTTTTAAGTGGAAATCACATTGTGAATATGGTACGATGGGAAGGACGGATAACAGGCATTAAAAAGAAGTGCCTGATCCTGTTACTTGCATAAATATTTAATATATTGTAAGATTTATTATATACAATATGAGCGGAAAAGATCGGTTTTTAGGATCAACAGGGGCGTTACGGGAATTCAGATATGGCAGAAAGATACGATATTGAGTTTTTTGATACGATAGATTCAACGAACAATGAAGCAAAACGGCGGATCTTAGCGGCACAGGAAGAGATTTCCCGGCCGTTTGTGATCGTGTCGCACTCCCAGACAGCGGGAAGGGGAAGGCAGGGAAAGAGCTTTTTTTCGCCAGAGGACACCGGTATATATATGAGTGTTGCCTGTCCGATGAACTGTCCGGTACAGGATCAGGTTACGATAACTTCCAGGACGGCGGTCGCCGTTTCCCGTGCGATAGAGAGCTTTTTCGGAGTTGAATGTGCGATAAAATGGGTGAACGATATTTACGTAAACGATCGTAAATGCTGCGGGATATTATGCGAAGCAGTAAACGATTATGAGAAGGATCTGCTCCGATTTGTCGTTATAGGCGCAGGTGTGAACATAAGCACTTCGGAATGGCCGGACGAGATAGCACAGACCGCGGGCAGCCTGCGCAGGGAAGCAGTAACGGAAGAGGAATTCAGGGCATTTGCGGGAAGGATGACAGAAGAGATCCTAAATGTGATCTATGACCCCGACGGAAGCGAGATGGAGTACTACAGGGCGCATTCCTGGGTAATAGGGCGCGAGATAACATTTACCGGCAAAATAAACTGCAATCAGGCACAGGATCCCGGGACGGATATGAAACCGGATGCTTTGACCGAAGGAAAAGCCGTAGGGATCGATGATAACGGCGGACTTATCGTTGAAATGCCGTCGGGCGAACGTATAACCCTTGACAGCGGCGAGATCACCGTAAGGATCGCCAAAAGAACGGAGCGATAACCATAAAGATCGTTCGGAGACGCAGTGATCACCGTAAGGATCGCCAAAAAACAGCAGTCATCATGTTTTGTGTAGGCGGTATAATTAACTGAAAAAATCTAAAAAGATTGACACGTTTTGTGAAATATGGTAAAATAAACTACAATTTGTATCGACGATATATTTCGAATAAGTTTGAGCATACACCGTTTTAACGGGATTGGAGGTTATCATGGAGATTCAGAAACAGCTTACACAGGCTGAGATCGATTCACTGGTTGACGCGCTCAATAATTTGAAAGATTACGGACAGGATCCTGCTGTTTCCGATGATATCCTGAACAATCAGGTAGTCCTTTCGCAATCCGAGATCGACCGTTTGATCCTTTCATTAAACGGCGGCAAGGACGTTACCGATTCCGTACGCCGTGATACCAATGTTACGCTTTCGCAAAAGGAGATCGATTCGCTGATCGATGCCCTGAATACGGTTAAGCAGTATGATACCACCGATATGTTCTCACAGGAGATCGCCCGCAACCAGACGGTTCTGTCACAGGACGATATCGACAAGCTCATAGCGACGCTTTCGGGAATGAAAGCCAGAGCATGATGATCGGACAGAATATGTATTTAAAACTGTTTTCCCTTAACGGGAAGGCAGTTTTTTTATTCTGTTTATCCCGTCTCCTCAGGCAGCCTCCTGTGCGGCTCATTTTTTTCTTGACGGAGAATATTCATGAAAGTATAATATCATATACTGGGTATTGTGAACTATTATGCCCGAATGGTCTGATATGCGGGTTTTAAGCTCAAACGACCCTTCACGTTCAATGATCATGAAACGTGATCGGTAACCGGCTTTTTTCAGCCGGATCAAATAATGTCAGCTGCGCATGAAGCGGCTGCATGGAGAACTGGTATGAAGATTCCGACTATATTGAGGATATATCTCAGTGTTTATCTGGTAACACTGATCCTGATCTGCGGGTATTTTCTCTTTTTTACGGATGCCTACAGACTGATAAGGGATGAGAGAGTGAATGCGGCGGTCGTTTTCTCGGACGGCTGGACAGACGATAAGGGGCAGACTGTCGATCTGGAAGAGGTCAATACACGCGAGTACGGCGGGGTTGCCACATTTACAAAGATGCTTCCGCCGAGTATTAAACCCAATGATGAGTTTTGTTTTATTACCACCAATTCGAATGTGACTGTCTGGATAGACGATGTTTTAAGTTATGAGTTCATTGCGCAGGAGAACATCACGGGCATGGGTTACGGTAAAGCTTATCATACCGTGAATCTGGGCTCGCTTGATGAAGGCAAGGAGATCACTGTCAGACTCGTTGCTGTTTTTAAAAGCGGAACGGGCGGAAGGATCGTCAAAATAAGGCTCTGCGAGGCACCTGTATTCAGGCTGAGCGTACTGAAAGGAAGCTTTATCCCGTTTATTCTTTCTATTTTTATCATGGTCTCAGGTATTCTGATCATAATCCTGAGACAGGGCATCCCCAAAAACCAGAAGCTTCCGTACAATCTGGTCGCCCTGGGCGCTTCACTGACGATAGCCGGTGTCTGGCTGATCGGTGATACAGCTGTATTTCAGGTAATGCTTGGGCATGTAAGATTCTGGCGGGGGATCGAATATCTGCTTTTACTGTTTTCCATAACACCGACTCTGTCATTTGCCCTGTCATTTGTAAAGAAACAGCGGGGGATATTCGTTCATACCACTTTTCTGATGCCGTTCGCGGTCCTTTGTATCATGCTCTTTACCAGGTTTGTACTGGGCATCGATATGAGCAGGTACGGTTTCGTGGTTTATATCGCATACGGGCTTACGCTGGCACTTATGATCGTGATCGTGGTCGATAATGAGATATATTGCCGTAAAAACAATATTTCACCTAATCTGCGCAGTTTCTACATTGGCGGAGGAGCATTTTTGATCGGTGCGGTAATAGACATCTGCATAGTTGCGGCAACCTATAAAAACAAGGTTATTCCTTCCCGCGGTTATTTCATGCGTATCGGGATAACAGTACTTGTAATAACCATGATAATCAGGATCACAAGATGGTGGTCCAATGAGCGTTCGACTATCGCAAGAGACCGTTTTATCAACAAGATCCTTCAGTATTCACTTGCTTCTTCGGATGCGGATGTCAAGCTCAATCTTGTCATGGAATATCTCGGACGTGAACTCAACGCGGACCGGGCATATGTTTTTGAAGAAGTGGCGAACGGAGTATTTGACAATACCTACGAATGGTGTAAAAAAGACGTCAGCAGTCAGATACACAACCTTAAAGGGCTGCCTTATAAGGGCGTTGTGGATTCATGGTATGAGGAATACAAGAAGAACAATTCTGTTCTGATATATGATATTGAAGAGTATAAAAATGTCAGCCTGAATATGTACAATGTCATTAAACCGCAGGGGATCAACACGCTTATCACTGCTCCTTTAGAGGTGAACGGCCGCTATATTGGTTTCTTCGGCGTTGACAATCCTCCCGTCGATACCATGAATGAGATAAGAGAGATACTTCGGCTGCTCGCTTACTTCATTTCCCAGCTGTTACAGGAAAAGCAATACGAGAATAAACTGGTTTACTACAGCTACTATGATTCGCTTACGGGAGTCAGGAACCGCCGTGCGATCACCGAATTCGAGAGTGAAGAACTTGATGCTTCCAAGCCTTACGGATTTATCATGTGTGACGTTAACGGACTGAAGATCATGAACGATACTCTCGGCCACGAAGCGGGAGATGTTCTTCTGACGGATGTTGCGAAGAGTCTTGTAAAGGCATTCGGCAACACCAATGTCTACCGTGTCGGAGGCGATGAATTTGCGATATACGACTGCGAGAGCGATAAGACTGCTTTCTTTGAGAAAGTGGCTCTGGCAAGGGAATATATCTCCAATCTTGGCAGAAGCGTATCTTTGGGCTGTGTATACGAAGAAAACGGCAATCCTGACTATGAAGCCGCCAAGACGGAGGCCGACAAGATCATGTATGTCGAAAAACAGAAGTATTACGAAGGAAGGCATGACCGGAGACGTGTCTGATAAAAACACATTAATTTAAAAAATAAATGCTTGCAATGAATGAAAGGTAGTGCTACAATAATTTGTCAAAGTACTGCTTTAAAATTGTAAAGTGTGAAAATGAAAAGCAAAACGATTACGGAGCAGTCTTTGTACCTGCTCCGTGTTGTTGTACAAGGGGCGGACGGTTTTTTCAGTGCCGGCGTGTGCATGAATAAAGAGCTACGGGAGCAGTTTATGCGTTTGACTTCATGTTTAAAGAATTTTGTGATAGTGACCGGGCATTATGGCTGCGGTAAGACCAATCTCTCGATAAATATGGCGCTTGAAGCCGCAAAAGCGGGTGAAAAGGTGACAATAGTCGATATGGATCTGGTCAATCCGTATTTCAGGACTTCCGACTACCGGCAGATGCTTGAGGAACACGGCATTGAAGTGATAACGCCGGTGTTCGGCGCCACCAACCTTGACATTCCTTCACTTCCGGCCTCGATGTATTCGATATTCGAGCGTGAAGGCAGAGTCATCGTCGATGTCGGCGGAGACGATGTGGGCTCGACAGTGCTCGGACGTTTCAGACCGCAGCTTGAACGTACCGATCATGATATGATCTATGTTATCAACCGGTTTCGCAGCATGACGGTCACTGCCGAAGAAACACTTGAGATACTTCGTGAGATCGAAACGGTTTCGAATCTTAAGGCGACAAAGCTTGTCAATAATTCTCATCTGATGTCCGAGACAACCGATGCGGAGATCAGAAAAGGGATCGAGTATGCCGCACAGGTCGAAGCGCTTACCGGACTTGAGGTCATCGCCAATGTGATCCCCGAAAGAGCCGTAAACGAAGGAAAAGTGGATGCTTCATGGGTTGAAAAGGCGTATATTGCCGGTATTTACACCGGACCGGGTTTTATTTGAACCTGCTGTATGCAGCACGATCGGAACTGTCGAAACTTTATGGGCTGCGAACGGGCAACGGATATAAAAACCTGAATACGACGTAAAACGAACATATAATTCAAGAAAAAGGTAAGGAGGAACAGAGCATGGCTAAGATTACGATCAACGAGAGTCTGTGCAAGGGCTGTGAAATGTGTGTGAACGCATGTCCCAAGCACCTGCTGGAGCTTGCCAAGGACAGGATCAATGCAAAAGGTTATCATCCTTCACAGATCACCGACCAGAGTCAGTGTATTGGCTGCCGGTCCTGTGCGATAATGTGCCCGGATGTATGTATAACCGTAGAGAAGGACTGAATGCGATGAAACAGGCTTGATCCGGTGCTTGGTCATTGTATGTTACCGGATCAAAAAAGAATATCTTCAAGGAGATCTTATTATGTCAGAAAAAGTATTGATGAAAGGAAATGAGGCGCTCGGCGAGGCTGCTTTAAGAGCAGGCTGCCGTCATTTCTTCGGCTATCCGATCACGCCCCAGACTGAGCTTTCGGCTTATTTATCCAAGAAAATGCCTAAGGTCGGAGGAACCTTCCTTCAGGCGGAATCAGAGATCGCAGCTATCAACATGGTACTTGGCGCAGCAGGCAGCGGCGTAAGAGCGATGACTTCGTCAAGTTCACCCGGAATCAGCCTGAAATCAGAGGGAGTCAGCTATATTGCAGGTTCTGACGTTCCCGCTGTTATCATAAATGTACAGCGTGGCGGGCCCGGACTCGGAAGCATCCAGCCTTCGCAGTCGGATTACTGGCAGGCTACCAAAGCACTGGGACACGGTGATTTCCAGCTCTTTGTCCTTGCGCCTTCGACAGTACAGGAAATGGCTGATTTTGTTGCGCTTGCATTTGAGACCGCAGAAAAATACAGAATGCCCGCAATGATCCTTTCGGACGGTATGCTGGGCCAGATGATGGAGCCCGTCGTGTTCCCCGACAGCTCTGAGGTTCATGAAGGCGATAAGTCATGGGCTGCATGCGGACATCAGAATAAACGTCCCCACAACGTTGTCAATTCGCTGTATATCGAAGCAAAAGATCTTGAAAAGACAGTTGTTGAGCGTTTTGAGCGTTATGAGAAGATCAAGGCGAATGAGCAGAGATCCGAGAGTTACCTGACTGAAGATGCGGATATCGTAGTTGTTGCATTCGGTGCATCATCGCGTGTATCGAGAAGTGCTGTCAACGCCGCACGTGCCAAGGGCATCAAAGCGGGACTTTTCAGACCTGTCACACTCTGGCCGTACCCCGAAGCGGCTCTTGAGAAGACTGTTCCTACTGCCAAAAAGTATCTGGTTGTAGAGATGAACATGGGTCAGATGATCGAGGATGTCAAACTTGTAGTGAACGGAAGAAAGCCCGTTGAGTTCTTCGGAAGGACCGGCGGAGTCATTCCCACACCGGGTGAGATCCTGGAAGCAATCGAGAAGATGTAAGAGAGGAGAAAGAGATGGCAGTAGTATTTGAAAAACCCCATGTACTTGCGGATGTGCCTTTTCATTATTGCCCCGGATGTACGCATGGAATAGTTCACA
>JAILIQ010000298.1 GCA_024695205.1 Lachnospiraceae bacterium | reverse complement strand
TGGATGATAAAAAACCGCTGTTCATATTGTGTCAGGGAGCTGTAACCAATGTTGCCGCAGCTATCCGCATCAGACCACAGATCATTGAAAAGATCACGGTCATCTGGATAGGTACACATGGGGAAGCACCGTGTAAAGCACCTTTCAGGGAATTTAACGCCGGAAACGATATTACCGCCGCCAATCTTATCCTCCAAAGCGGAGTCAACCTGTGGCTGATCCCGTCACAGGTATATACGACGATCAATATAGGCATTGCCGAGATACAGCGCAGGATCAGACCCTGCGGAAGGATCGGTGAGCATCTGTTCAGTCAGCTGGTTGAATATAATATGTCGGAATATGCCGGATGGACCAAGGGAGAAAGCTGGTCATTGGGCGATTCACCGGCTGTTGCGGTCGCGCTCAATCCGGATTGCGGACATTATAAGGATATCATCGCTCCGTTTGTGGCTGATGATACTTCATCCGTGACATGTGATGAAAATCCCACGATAAGGATTTATACCGATGTTGACTCAAGATATATCCTTGAGGATCTGATATCAAAACTTGAACTGTATACCGATGGTGAAGAAAAGTCAAAACCGGGATTTTGTACCAATCCGATAATGAAGGACATCTATACGGCCGATCCGGCACCTATGGTATATAAGGATAAACTCTATCTTTATACGACCCATGATGAGGACAGGCTGGTCAATCGTTTTTATACAATGAATAACTGGCACTGCTATTCAACCGGGGATATGGCTGAATGGACGGATCACGGTGAGATATTCTCGCTTGACGATATCAGCTGGGCCGACGGGAGAGCATGGGCACCACAGTGTATTGAAAGAAACGGGAAATTCTACCTGTATTGTCCGGTACACAAGACAAACGGCGGAATGGCCATAGCCGTGGGCGTCTCCGACAGTCCTTACGGAAGGTTTAAGGATTTAGGATATCCTCTGATCGACGAAGGAGACTGGAATGATATTGACCCGACCGTATTTATTGACGATGACGGACAGGCATATCTGTATTTCGGCAACCCGGAGCTCAGATATGTCCTTCTGAACGAGGATATGATCTCATATGATAAACAGAAAGGTATCGGACGGATCCCGATGACTGAGGAAAGCTTCTCAAAAGGAAGCCATATGACGGGAACATCATATGCCGAAGGCCCTTGGTTCTACAAGAGAAACGGTCTGTATTACATGGTATTTGCGGCATTTGGCGGTGAAAAAGGTGATGGTGTTCAGCATATCGAACATCTGGCATATTCTACTTCGGATTCGCCTCTCGGACCCTGGAAATACGGTGGTGTGCTGATGGACGAGAAAGGCGGGACATTTACGAATCATCCCGGGATCGCTGATTTCAAAGGTCATTCGTACCTGTTCTATCATACAGGAGAACTGCCCGGCGGAAACCTGTTCCACCGCAGTGTATGCGTTGCCGAATTTACCTATAATGATGATGGTTCGATTGATACTGTTGAAAAATGCGACGGAGTATATAAGATATAGAAATTCGAAACAACAAAAATAACAACACAACAAAACAATAAAACAATAAAGCAATAAAACAAATAAACTATACAACAGTAAAACTATAACACAATAAAAAAACGATAAGGCACCAGCTAAATAAGAAATCAGGTAACGGAGGAACATGATATGTCCAAAACATATATTGCAAGGGTTTCGGTCAATTATGATTTCGCGCAGGAAAGACTCGCCGAACTGGGTGGTTTCTTTAAGGAATTGCTTGAGGCGTTTCCCGGGGAAATGGAAGCTGAGATGACGATTTACCGGTTCACTTTTGCATGTTTCATCCTTAAGGCCGACAATCTTGAGAAATGCAGGCAGGCTGTTTATGAGACATGGGAAAAGACTTTTCCGGGATTGAACGGAATTTCCAATGTTCTGATCTCAAGATATTATACTACGGATATGCTCGCCGGTGATGATGATATTTCCGATGAAGAAGATAGTGCAAATAAGGAGCAAAAAGACGATCCGGGCCGGAATGCAGGACCTGATGAAGATGAAACCAGTTCGAATAACGGCGCGGGAAGCGATGCGGATAATGATGCGGGAAACGACACGGACAGTGATGCAGATAATGACGCGGACAGCGATGCGGAAAATGACGCGGAAAACGACACGGACAGCGACCAGGATCAGGACGATGATGAGGATGATGAGCCTCTTGAGATAATAGGTTCAGATCTCATTAAGATCATTTATGAGAATGTTTACGGTGCGGAAGAGTATCAGAGCCTTATCACGGAACTAAACGAGACGATCCCGGCTTTAAAGGAAAAGGACGCGATCGGTGTGCTTTTTGCCCGGAATTATCTGATCTCGGTAGATGTCGGATGCGGCTTTACGACTCTTATCAATTCACTCGGAGACTATCTGCATTCCATGCATGTTTATCCCGAGGATGAGTATGAGAGCAGAAAGTATTATACCGAGATGAAAATGGGCAAGGAGACCGCAAACGGTCTTGCCGACCCGGACACGGTGATGGAATATCTCGACGATGATGCCGAACAGAGACTTTACAATATTGTAGGACTGGACATCACATACTATCTGGAAGGCAGAAAATATGTGGAGCTGCGTGATTTCATCTCACGTCTTGAAAAATACCAGAGCAGGTACATCTTTGTATTCAGGATTCCGTTCCTTGAGAAAAGGGCTCATGATGAGATACTGAATCTTTTATCGGACCTTATGCTTATCAGCCCGATCATGATCCCGCCGCTCAATGATTGTGTCCTGCTCGAGCATATCTGGAATGCGGTCTCAAACAGGAGATACTGGCTTAACCCCGGGACATTTACGATCATTTTCGACAAGATACATCAGGATAAGATGGACGGCCGTTTCTATGGATTCAAGAGCGCCCAGAAGCTCAGTAATGAACTGATCCTTAAGAAGATCGCCCGCGATACCGAGCGTGCCGGACGCGGAGAAGAGATCGATACCACCGAGATAAAGCCGGAGGATCTTGAGAATTATGTAGACCGCGGTAAACTTAAGGCAACGGGCTATCAGGCGCTTGAGGAGCTTGTGGGAATGGAAGAGATCACCGCCAGGATCCGTGAAATGATAGCTCAGGTCAAGGTCTCGGTCAATAATGAAAAACTTGACCGTCCCTGCATTCATATGCGGTTTACCGGTGCTCCCGGAACAGGCAAGACAACCGTTGCGAGGATCATCGGACAGATAATGCGTGAGGAGGGGATTTTGCGCAAGGGCGCATTCTTCGAATACAGCGCAAGAGAGCTTGTTGCCGAATATGTAGGCCAGACAGCGGTAAAAACTGCCACCATATGCCGCGATTCCTACGGTTCGGTCCTGTTTATCGACGAAGCCTATGCTTTGTACGAGGGAGACCAGCGCTCGAACGATTACGGGCGTGAAGCGATCACGACACTTATTTCCGAAATGGAAAACCACAGGGACGATATGCTTGTCGTAATGGCCGGTTATACAGACGAAATGGATACTCTGATGAAGGCCAATCCCGGCTTAAGGAGCCGTATGCCGTTTGTTCTTCATTTCCCGAATTATTCGAGAGAGCAGCTGTTTGAGATATTCATGCTGATGGTCAGAAAACATTTTGAGTATACTCAGGGACTTGAAGAAGAAGCTGGGAATTTCTTTAAGACTCTTTCGGACGAATACCTTGAATCAAAGGAATTTGCAAATGCGCGATTCGTGCGCAACCTTTATGAGAGGACCTGGTCAAAAGCGGCCCTTCGCAATTCGCTTTCGGGAAGCCGGGATATGATCCTTACGAAGGAAGACTTTATTGCGGCCAGCGGAGAGAAGGAATTCGGTGAGAAACTGATGACAAAGAAAAAACTCGGTTTCGAAGGATGAAAAAATATCTTCAATCTTTATTTTGGTTAAGGTGTCAAAAGCACTTTGTGCTATTTTCACACCTTAACCATTTTTTGCTTGACACAACAAACAAATTCAGATAAACTTAAATAGTTGTAGTTTCGAATATTATTTGAAACCACAATGACAATTTAATATTTTTATTTGGAGGTGCTCCGACAAATGCTTTACGCGATTTGTGCAATCTGCGGACTTGTTGTCGGCGGCGTCGTTTGCTGGATCATTTCATCGAAGAATACTTTAGCCAAGAAGCTTCAGGAGGATGAGATGACCATCGGTTCTGCCAATACCAGAGCCAAGGAGATAATCGACGAAGCTGAGAAGACTGCGGAAGCTAAGAAACGCGAAGCTTCGGTCGAGATCAAGGAAGAATCAATCCGTGCCAAGAAGGAACTGGATCGTGAAACCAGAGAACGCAAGAATGAGGTTTCACAGTATGAACAGCGAGTTCTGAAGAAGGAAGAAACCCTTGACCGTAAGATCGAATCCTTCGAGAAAAAAGAGCAGAAGATCGCAGCCAAGGAGCTTGAACTGGACAGGATCAAAACCGAAATGGAAGCGGCAAGAGACGAGCAGGTTCAGCAACTTGAAAAGATCTCGGGTCTGACCTCCGAACAAGCTAAGGAATACCTTATTAAAACTGTTGAAGATGAAGTAAAACATGAAACAGCGGTGCTCATCAAGAATATGGAGAGCAAGGCCAGAGAAGAAGCCGACAAGAAGGCTAAAGAGATCGTGGTCGGTGCTATCCAGAAGACCGCGGCAGATCATGTGGCAGAGGTTGCTATTACGGTAGTACAGCTGCCCAGTGATGAGATGAAGGGACGTATCATCGGACGTGAGGGTAGAAATATCCGTACGCTCGAGACACTCACAGGAGTTGACCTCATTATTGACGATACTCCCGAGGCTGTTGTTCTTTCAGGCTTTGATCCCGTCAGAAGAGAGGTCGCAAGGATCGCTCTCGAAAGACTCATTGTCGACGGACGCATACACCCGGCAAGGATCGAAGAGATGGTTGAAAAAGCCCAGAAGGAAGTTGAACAGACTATCCGTGATGCAGGTGAGGCTGCATGTCTCGAAACCGGCGTTCACAATGTTCATCCCGAACTTATCAGGCTGCTCGGAAAGATGAAATTCAGAACCAGTTACGGACAGAACGCTTTAAAGCATTCTGTTGAGGTATCGCTGCTTGCCGGCCAGCTTGCCGGTGAGCTTGGTCTTGATGTGCGCATTGCAAAGCGTGCAGGTCTGCTCCATGATATCGGTAAGTCTATCGATCAGGAGATGGAAGGTACACATGTTCAGATCGGCGTGGACCTTTGTCGTAAATACAAAGAGTCCGGTGTTGTTATTAATGCTGTTGAGGCACACCACGGTGATGTTGAGCCTCAGTCTTTGATAGCCTGCATTGTTCAGGCAGCTGACGCGATTTCCGCGGCACGTCCCGGCGCACGCAGGGAGACCCTTGAAACCTATACGAACAGGTTAAAACAGTTAGAGGATATTTCCGGAAGCTTCAAAGGGGTCGACAAAACCTTTGCTATCCAGGCAGGTAGAGAGGTTCGCGTTATGGTTGTTCCCGAACAGATCACGGATGATGAGATGGTTCTTCTTGCAAGAGATATCTCAAAGAAGATCGAAACGGAATTAGAGTATCCCGGAATGATCAAAGTTAATGTTATCCGCGAATCGAGAGTAACCGATTACGCTAAATAATGAAGTGGAAAATACGGCAGGCTTAAATCTAAGCTTGCCGTGTTCTTTTTAGGTGATTCCACCGGATCACGCCCCATGTGAACCGGGGTGGAAAGGTTTTCGGACAGTCTTGCGGGCAGCAGACCTCAGGTAATGGAAACAGAGGTAAAGCAGGAGCGGGAGAGGTCTGCGGGATACAGAATGAATAAAAAATTTTTTAATTGACAATAGGGGTCATTATCATTATAATCTTAAAATGTGATTGTACGAGAAAAGCATTTGTCCGTTTTAGACGGACATGGAAAAAGGGAGGAAGTCATGTCTTTAGGAGTTTCAGAGAGAGCAAAACATGTTAAACCGTCTTCAACACTTGCCATAACCGACAAGGCCAAGCAGATGAAGGCTTCAGGCATCGATGTAGTAAGTTTCGGAGCCGGAGAGCCTGATTTTCCGACACCGCAGAATATCTGTGATGCCGCAAAAAAGGCAATCGATGACGGATTTACCAAGTATACGGCGGCTTCCGGTATCATAGAACTGAAAGAAGCTATCTGCATGAAATTCAAGGAATTCAACGGACTTGAATATGAACCCAGACAGATAGTCATAAGCAACGGAGGAAAGCATTCTCTTACCAATATTTTCACAACGATCATAAATCCCGGTGAGGAAGTTGTGATCCCTGCGCCATACTGGCTCAGCTACCCCGAGATGGTAAGACTTGCGGGCGGAGTGCCCAAATTCGTTGTATGCAGTAAAGAGAATAATTATAAGATCACGGCACAGCAGCTTGCCGAAGCCTGCAATCACAATACCAAGGCATTTGTGCTTAATACTCCGAACAATCCTACGGGAATGCTTTATACAAAAAAGGAACTCGAAGAGATAGCAAAGGTTATCATTGAGAAGGATATCTACTGTATTTCCGATGAAATGTACGAGAATCTTGTTTATACCGATGAGAAGCCAGTAAGCATCGCTTCACTCGGAAAAGATATCTACGACAGGACCATCACATGTTCAGGCATGGCAAAATCATATTCGATGACAGGATGGCGTATAGGTTATACAGGTTCGGCTCCCGATGTTGCAAAAGCGATGGGAAGTATTCAGTCTCATCAGACTTCAAACCCCAATTCGATAGCGCAGAAGGCCGCTCTTGAGGCTTTAGTCGGGCCGCAGGATACTGTTGTGGCCATGAGAAAAGAATTTTCGAAAAGAAATGATTACATGTACAGCCGCGTAAGTGCAATGCCTTATGTTGATATGATCAAGCCTTCGGGTGCGTTTTATGCTTTCATTGATGTAAGCCGGACTTTCGATAAAAGCTTCAACGGTAAGAAGATCAACGATGTCTTTGTATTTGCCGATCTTTTGCTGAATGAATTCAACTGTGCGGTGGTTCCCTGCAGTGATTTCGGTTTCCCCACACATATCCGTCTCAGCTATGCGACAAGTATGGAGAATATCACCAAGGGAATGGACAGGATCGAAGCATTTTTAAATGCTCTGAAGTGATAAATATAACAAATAATAAGCCGGGATGTAAAGTTTTTCCGACAGTCTGCCGGGGTGGCGCAGCATAACTGCAGCACCCCTTTCTTGATATCACCAATCTGTTTACAGGAGTAACAGGAGTAACAGGAGGGCTCAGTCGATCACGAGCCCTTTATTTTATTGAATTCGGTCTCAAGATTCTTATAACTGTCAAATATACAGCGGTCTTCATCAAAAAAGCATAATGTAAATAACGAAGAATGCATAAAAATATATATAATCTGTATACAAACACCATCATTTGTGGTATAATTCGATTATCATTTGCAATATGTGAAATTAAAACGGGCAAAGCAGTATTTATCATCTTCTTACCTCAATGATACGAACAAAGTAAGTATCTGATGGTCACAGGCATGGATTTCTTCGGACCGGACTCAGGAAGGAAGAGAACAACCCGGAATCTGTTTTGGGATTTTAGTCCGAACTGTAAAAAATAACGGGTAACGAACGGATATCATTATGTTGGAACAGGCAATCATAAGTCTTGACCAAGTCAAAGAATAATAAGAAAGAGATACAGAAACAGCAGGAAAAGAAGAAAGAACTCGAAAACATAAAAAAAATGAAAATCAGAGGAAGATAGGATGACCCGTGATTGACAAATCCCACCGGTTAGGTCTATAATAAATCGATTATGAATGTTTTTGAGGAGGCAATTGTTTTGAAAAAGTTTACAGCTAACGAGCTTAGAAATGCTTGGAAGAAATTTTACATCGACCGCGGGCATGTTGACTGCGGAGCCGTTTCGCTTGTTTCTGACGGTTCAACAGGCGTTCTTTTCAATGTTGCGGGAATGCAGCCGCTCATGCCTTATCTGCTCGGAAAGAAACATCCGATGGGTACAAGACTCTGTAATGTGCAGGGATGCGTTCGTACGATCGATATAGATTCTGTCGGAGACAAGTCGCACGGAACCTTCTTTGAAATGATGGGAAGCTGGAGTCTCGGAGACTATTTCAAGGAAGACCGTTGTAAATGGAGTTTTGAACTGCTGACGGATGTTTTCGGATTTGACGCCGACCATCTTGCAGCAACAGTATTTGCGGGAGACGAGAATGCTCCCCGCGACGAAGAAGGAGCACAGTGCAGGATCAAGTCGGGATTCAAGCCCGAAAATATTTACTATCTTCCCAAGGAGGATAACTGGTGGGGCCTTGAATTCGGTCCCTGCGGTCCGGATTCCGAGATGTTCTATGTTGCGGATGTTCCTCCGTGCGGACCCGACTGTAAGCCCGGATGCCATTGCGGCAAATATACTGAGATCGGCAATGATGTTTTCATGCAGTATGAAAAGCATCAGGACGGTTCTCTTACACCTCTTGAGAAGAAAAACGTTGATACAGGATGGGGTCTTGAAAGAAACCTTGCATTCTTAAACGGTACCGACGATGTTTACAAGACCGATGTCCATGCTCCCGTAATAGCCTATATAGAGCAGAATTCCGGGAAAAAATATGAGGATGACGAGAAGCTTACCCGTTCGATGAGGATCCTTGCGGATCATACCCGTACCGCAGTAATGCTTATCGGTGATGAGGCAAGGCTTGTTCCGGGCAATACCGGCGCAGGATATGTTCTTCGCCGTCTGATACGCCGCGCTGTAAGACATGCACGTGCACTGGGGCTTAAAAAGGACAATATCATTGAGATCGCCTCGATATATATCGACAGGGTATATTCGGAAGCATTTCCGAATCTTGTTACCAACCGTGATTTCGTTCTTTCTGAGCTTTCAAAAGAGATCGAACGTTTCGAGAGCACTCTTGAGAACGGAATGAAGGAATTCGTAAAGATCCTTGACCGCTCAAAAGCAAACGGGGCAGGATCGATAGAAGGCAGGGATGCATTCTATCTTTACGATACATTCGGATTCCCGCTCGAGCTGACCGTTGAGATGGCAGGCGAGGAAGGACTCAAAGTTGACGAAGACGGCTTTAAGGCCGCAATGGAGCAGCAGAAGCAGACCGCACGCGCGGGAAGCGCATTTGCCCAGAAGAATACCACAAGCATTTTCGATGACCTTGATGCAGCGATAACAAGTGAATTTATCGGATACGATACTCTTACCGCACAGGAAGATATCACGGTTCTTGCCAATGAAGAAGCTCTTACGGACTGTGTCAGAGAAGGTGAACGCGCAACTCTGATAGTTGCAAAAACTCCTTTCTATGCGACAATGGGCGGCCAGAAGGGTGATACCGGTATCATAAAGACCGAAAGCGGTACATTTAAGGTTGAAGAAACCGTTAAGATAGCGGGCGGACGTATCGGACATGTTGGTGTTGTCGAGTCCGGTTCTATCTCAAAAGGACAGTCTGCGACTCTGTGTGTCGATAAGGAAAAACGCGCGATGACCTGCAGCAATCACTCGGCAACACATCTGCTCCAGGCCGCTTTAAGAGAGGTTATCGGCAAGGAAGCACATCAGCAGGGATCCTATCAGGATACCGAACGTACAAGATTTGACTTCTCGTACGGCAAGGCAATGACAGCTGACGAGCTTGAAAGAGTTGAAAAGATCGTCAATCAGAAGATCGCCGAGAATCTTCCCGTAAGAACCGATGTCATGAGCATAGAAGATGCTAAGAAAACCGGTGCTATGGCACTGTTCGGTGAAAAATACGGCGATACGGTCCGTGTTGTCAACATGGGAGATTATTCGGTCGAACTCTGCGGCGGAACACATGTGGCCAATACCGGTGTTATAAGATCGTTTAAGATATTATCGGAATCCGGTATCGCAGCCGGTACAAGGCGTATTGAAGCCATTACCGGACAGGCGGTGCTCGATCATTACAGAAAGATAGAAGAAGAACTGGCAGAGGCCGCTAAAGCCGCTAAAACAGAACCTGCCAACATTCTTCGCAGGATCCTGCAGATGCAGGATGAGATCAAGGCTCTCTCAAGTGAAAACGAGAAGCTCAAAGCAAAGCTTGCCAACGCTTCACTTTCCGACAGCGCTTCTAAGGCTGTAGATGTAAAGGGCGTTAAATTAATAGCAGTTAAGGTTGATGATGTCGACATGAACGGACTCCGTAATCTCGGAGATCAGTTGAAAAACGAGATCGGTGAGGGTGTTGTGTTCATCGCATCGGCATTTGCAGGAAAAGTCAATCTGCTGGCTATGGCTACCGACGGCGCTATGGCAAGGGGTGCGCATGCCGGTAATCTGATCAGGGAAGTGGCTCCGATTGTTGCCGGTGGCGGCGGAGGAAGACCTAATATGGCGCAGGCCGGAGGCAAGGACGTTTCCAGGATCGACGAATGTTTAGCAAGTGTTTCAAAGGTTGTAGAAGGGCAGATCGTATAATCCATGGCGAAAGAAAGACTTGATGTACTTCTGGTTAACCGCAGGCTTGCCGATTCACGCGAGAAGGCAAAGGCTATCATAATGGCCGGGTGCGTGTTTGTCAACGGACAGCGCGAGGATAAAGCCGGATCGATGTTTCCCGATGATGTTTCGCTGGAACTTAAGGGAATGTCGATGAAATATGTAAGCCGCGGCGGTTATAAGCTGGAAAAGATGATCGAAAAGCATGCGATCGATCTTGAAGACCTGGTCTGTATAGATGTCGGATCATCTACCGGCGGATTTACGGACTGTATGCTTCAAAATAAAGCACTCAGGGTGTATGCTATCGATTCCGGCACCAATCAGCTTGCATGGAAACTCAGAAGCGACAGCAGGGTCATTTCCATGGAACAGACCAACATCAGGTATGTAACACCGGAAAACATCGGTGAACAGGCTGATTTTGTTTCGATCGATGTTGCGTTTATATCGCTCTTAAAAGTCCTTGAGCCTGTAAGCGCCCTGATGAAACCCGGTTCGCGTATTGTTGTTCTGATCAAGCCGCAATTTGAGGCCGGAAGAGAACAGGTCGGGAAAAAAGGAGTTGTGAGAGATCCCGAGATACATAAACAGGTTATCGAAAATGTGATCTCATACGCCCTGACTCTTGGATTCAGTGTTTATGACCTTGATTATTCGCCTATCAAGGGGCCTGAAGGCAATATTGAATATCTTGCATACATGTTTTATAACGACGGAGAATGCGTTTCTCCGAATTGGGGCAAAATTGTAACTGATACGGAAAGAAGAATCATCTCAGATGTTGTTACGGAGGCACATAATTCCCTATGAAGAGATTTTTGGTTGTAACAAACCGGAATAAGGATCGGGATCTTACGGTCACAAATGATCTTATCAGGATCATTTCCGAGCGCAACGCCACGGCCGGCACCGATCCGGACAGGGATTATGACTGCTGTATCGTATTGGGCGGAGACGGTACTATAATCAGTACCTCAAGGCTCCTCAACGGAAGGAATATTCCGATACTCGGGATCAATCTCGGACATCTCGGTTTTATGTCTTCTGTTGAGAAAGACGACATTGCTCGTGCGGTTGACCTTTTGATCGGCGGAGATTATCTGCTGGAAGACAGAATGATGATAACTGCCGGTATATCGCGGAACGGAATACTCGCGGATCGCGAATATACGGCGCTGAATGATGTTGTCATCAGCAGACTCGGTTTTTCCAGAATGATCTCTACACGTGCATATGTAAATGATGCATTGGTAAATACTTATTTCGGTGACGGGATCATCGTTTCCACACCGACCGGCTCTACCGGTTATAATCTGTCCGCAGGAGGACCGATAGTTACGCCGGAAGCGGAGCTGATGGTGATCACACCGATATGTCCACATTCCCTGAATATGAGAAGTGTGGTCGTGGCTGCCAATGATCAGATCAAGATCACAGTTGATACGAGCCGTGACGATTATACCGGAAAAGCCATTATGACTATTGACGGTCAGGAGCCTATTGAGCTTGAAAATGAGGACATTGTTGAAATAAAACGTTCAACAAGAGTTACGAAATTGATAAGGTTCAATGATCATGGTTTTTTCAAAGTCCTTCATCTGAAACTTTCCGACCAGAGCTAGAAGGAGACAAAAAATGAAGACAGCCAGACAAAGTAAGATCATTGAACTGATCGAAAAAAACGACATTGAGACACAGGAGGAGCTCGCAGGACTTCTGATCCAGGCAGGTTTTAAAACAACTCAGGCAACGATATCAAGGGATATCCGTGAGTTAAAGCTTACCAAGGTTGCCGCAGATAACGGCAGACAGAAGTATATCATGATAAGGAGCGGAGAATCACAGGTTGCCGAGAAGTATATCCGGGTCCTGTGTGACGGCCTTGTTTCGATAGATATGGCTCAGAATATCATTGTCATCAAAACGGTTTCGGGTATGGCAATGGCAGTGGGTGCAGCCATAGATTCGCTGCATATAGAAAATGTTGCAGGCTGTATAGCCGGTGACGATACGGTAATGTGCGTTGTAAAGACCGTGTCCGATACCGAAAAAGCTGTAGACAGGATCAAGAAATTTGTTGCGGCCAACCGCAAATAAATAAGAAACTTATATTTTTTACCGGAGGTTTTTATGTCAGGACATTCTAAATTTGCGAATATCAAGCACAAAAAGGAGAAAAACGATGCTGCAAAGGGACGTATCTTTACGCAGCTCGGCCGTGAGATAGCGGTAGCCGTAAAGGAAGGAGGTCCCGATGTAAACAATAACAGCAGGCTTAAAGCGGTAGTAGCCAAGGCTAAAGCCAACAACATGACCAACGACACTATCGAGCGCAGCATCAAAAAAGCCGCGGGCGATGTAGGAGCCGTTAATTACGAAAAGGTTGTATATGAGGGCTACGGTCCGAGCGGAACAGCGATCATCGTTGTGGCGCTCACCGATAATAAGAACCGTACGGCAGCCAATGTACGTAACGCTTTTACCAAGGGTAACGGCAATGTCGGGACTCAGGGCTGCGTAAGCTACATGTTTGACGAGAAGGGCCGTATAATCATCGACAAGGAAGAGTATGAGGCGGATCCCGACGAGCTGATGATGATGGCTCTCGATGCCGGAGCGGAAGACTTTTCCGACGAAGAGGATTCATATGAGATCATCACTTCTCCCGATGATTTCGAGACCGTAAGGGAAGCTCTCGAAAACAACAAGATTCCCATGATTGAGGCTGAAGTAACTATGATACCCCAGACCTGGGTAGAGCTTAAGGATGATAACGATATAAAGATGATAACGCGTACTCTCGATCTCCTTGACGAGGACGATGACGTGCAGAACGTTTATCATAACTGGGATGAATGATCTGAGACAGATGCAGATAAAAACGGGGCAGGAGCCGATGCGGATCCTGGTCCCTTTTTTATTTTATATGGGTAAAGCTGCTCATGTATCGGTTGTGTGTTTTATATATGCATGTCGGGTTAGTCATGTACCGGTGCTGTAGTTGCTGCTTCCCGCAGTTCCAACTTCGAAAAAAAACACGAAAGCAGGCTCCCGGGATTGTCCTGCGTGTGGCCTTTAAATAGCAACTATATGACTTGTCCAGAACAAATAATA
>JAILIQ010000210.1 GCA_024695205.1 Lachnospiraceae bacterium | reverse complement strand
GGCTATATATTCTTTTTCTTCCCTCAAATCAACAATAGTCGTAATGCCATTCTCAAGAAGCCATTTCACTTCCGCGTCCGACAGATTACCCGGATAATCACTCCTGATATACCGCATATCGCCGGTGGGAAGCGCTCTTGTGTTAAGTGTTGAAGCTATTAATGAGCTCATAGATTCACGTTTCCTCCAATATTCTCAATCCTTCATATCCCCTGTTTTCTGTGGGTTCGTTCAGCCAGTCCTCCCTCGAAATCACCGATACATGTGTTGTTCCGTTTGCCTCATCCGGATATTCGCAGGCAAAGTGCATGCCGATGGATTCTGCCGTTTTGAAGGAAGGGACATTGGTATATTTGCAGTAGGAGTACAAGGCCGGATAATCCGTATTCCGAAACGCCCAATCGCGGACGGCCTTTGCCGCTTCTTTGGCATAGCCCTTCCGCTGACAGTCACGGCGGATATGATAGCCGATCTCGGGGAGCAATTCTCCGTTGATGTTTTGCAGTGTCAGCCCGCAGTCGCCGATCATCTCCCCGCTTTCCCCAAGGCAGACTGCCCACAGCCCGAAACCATCCTTCCGATATCGATTCATATTTCGTTCGATCCAATCTCTGACGTGCTGCCCGTCGAAGGTATAAGGATAATGCCGCATGGTTTCAGGGTCCCCGAGTACTTGAAACAGTGCCTGATGATCATCCGGAGTCATTTCCCGCAAAAACAGCCTGTCTGTGGTTATCAATTTCAAGCCATCACCACCCTTTGAAAACTATTGAACAGAAACCTCCCCGAACAGCATAACCGTTTTGAGGAAGCATCTCCAGACAATCCGATAAAATGCAACGCGAACAATTAATTGCCTCACCTGCTCCAGTAATACTACAACTGGATTTTGATTTTTCAATTCACTAACTCCAGTTGTATTCTGAAGGTCTCGCTGTATACATACATATACCTGCCATAACGGCGATTGGTCATTTGTGCCGCCTGATAGAAGCTTGCCAATGAATCCAGATTTGTTGATGAACAGATCAGAAATGCGTATTTGTGCTCATGAAGATACTCCGCTGCTTTCATCTGCATCTCATACTCCGATAGCTCATCTTCTGTGGAACGGCTCATCATCGTGCCCTCTATCACAAGCGCATCCACCTTGCGTTTTCCAAATCGATGAATATAAGATCCTGTCACAGAGATCATCTTCCGGCCGCGCCTTCCATGACCTCTGAAATCACCTGTGTGCAGGATCCTGTATTTTCCATCAGGCCTCTCCGCGTCCTCTGCTTCTATCAGGAACATATATGCATCGTAAGCAGAATGGTCTACACTATAGGGCTCGATAATGAACCCCGGTAATTCTATGGCATCATAGCATGTGCCATTCCACCGAAATGTTTCTATCCTGTCATCGTCTTTAAGTAACGCAGCTTCTTCCTTATGCGCATCTGCATCGTCAATATGCTTACTGTTCCCCAGTGCTTCATGAATATTGATCATCACCTGTCTCGCAGTAGAACCCATATAGATCCGAACATCATCAGGGATCTCCATCAGCCTGCCGGTATGATCACCATGATAATGCGTGAAAAAAACGGCATCTGTCGGTTCCTCATTCCAAGGATATTGAAAATCCTTTTCTTTACCGCTTCCGGGAAGAGACGAACCATAATCGATCATGATGCGGTGTATTTCACCTTCATATTCCGTTGAAACGACAGTGACACATCCGCCAATCTGATTTCCCTGAAAAATCCTGATATCTGTCATACACTCTCCATACATATGGTGCTATATATAGTGATTCGGCTGTAACTGTTCAGGACAGCCCGAAGCACTTGTTGCTGAGGGCGTACCAAAATGTGGGTTTGGCGATGCGGCCCGTCCTTTTGCGCAGCAAAACTATCAATGATAGGCCGCGTATCTGTTCAGAAGCCAGAGGGTTCTGAACAGATACATTCGGCTTTAATATTTCTTTGGATACACAAGTATGGCATTTCTGCCGTATTCTGTCAGATCATAGCTCATCTCGTGACCATCCATAAAGCTTTCGAATTCTTCAATAAGATGATCGGCAATCTCGCCATCGGCCTCTCCATACAATGCATCCCATATATCAGCCGGCAACTGTATATATGCTATCGGTTCCTCGCCATCCCGGATCAGTTCATCTTCACTTCTGTCAGCAAGATATTCTCTCATAGAGCCAATATTCGAGGAACACTCGTCTGCAACCTTATTCAGATCCCGTGACTTGAGATCTTCCTTCCCAAACACAGCATACAGATCGATCCTGGTATCATCATAGATCACACCGCCGTAACAAAGGCTTGCATACAGCTCGTCAACACCCATCTGTGTTTCGATCAGGAATCTTATATAGTCTATAGCAAATTCTTTGATTTCGTTTCTGTTCATACGTTCGCCTTCCTGCTATGGATCAATCTGTTATGATGAATAATAACATATCGATTCTTGAAATACGTCAAGGGGTTGTCGTATAGTATTATATTAGTTACGAGTGTTATTGTCAAAGTAACAGGGGGAAAATAATGGCAAAAAACGGTATATCAAAAATAACCCGGCAGCTGCGGCTATATGATACGGTTATTGGTATCAAAAACGGCGCAATATACGGCCCGTCAGATCTGATGGACACATTCAGGATATCTCTCCGCATGCTTCAGCGAGATCTGAAAGATCTGAGAGACAGTGGACTTATCAATCTGAAATATCATAAGACAAGCGACAGATACCTCATTGCGGGATCAGCCGTTTTTGATGATACAGCCGGCATACGCAGAAAACAGCACCTGATGCGTCTTTATCGTATCGGCACGTTGATCCACAGTCTTCCCAGTATCGATGTCAATGATTTCGCGAGCTTTGAATGTGGTGTTCAGGAATTCTATATCCCTGATATTGAATTCTATGATCTCAAAGCAGAATACTACGCATTATTCCCGGACAGTAACGAAAGAACAAGACAACGGGACTTTGAGGAAATGTGCCGTGCCGGATTCGAAATATACTATAGCAGAAAATGCAAATCCTTTGTTTATCTGTATCCGAGCAATTCTTTCTGATACAGGAAAATTCCTCTCCCTCATCCGATGGCCGCGAGCCCTTCCTGATAGACCTCCGGATAGTACACCATATAATAGGCCAGCCTTACCGCCAGCATCGTATAGGAAACTGCATGCGCCTTTGGGAAAAGATACCTGATCTTTTCACATACCTGCATATACCAATCAGGGATCCCGGCATCCGTCATAAGTTTCCTGTGGCCTGCCTTAAGTCCGCGGCCTTTTCTTACCGATTCCATGATCTGATAAGCATCCTTTTTATCCAGGTCGTGATCCATGAGATAGATCAGGATATCATCCCGGGACGCTATACAATCAGCCAGCTTTATGATCTTATTCCTTATCAATTCATCCTGGTTGTTGTACCACGTGTCCGTGCCATGACTTATTGCACTGATCTTTACCAGATCGTCAAATGACTTCGGAACTGTTTCTTTGATGATCCGGCGGACATATTCCGATCCGAATTCCGGAAGATCATTAATCAGTGCCGTGTTAACATCGCATATCAAAGCCAGTGTTTTTTCATCATCAAGCGGAATATCTTCTATCCTGACACCGGTGTTCTCCCGCATAAAATGTAGCAGTTCATATTGATCATGCCCCAGAATATCAAGTTTCAACAGATTATCCTGTATATCATGATAATCAAAATGTGTAATGACCTTTTCGCCATAGTCCGGATGTGATAATGGTGTGAAGGATACCAGTTCCTCGCCATCCGGACAGACAATGACGCCGCCCGGATGCATTCCGTTTCCTCTCTTCACGCCGATTATCGTTTCCGCAAATCTATTCTTCGTATCACTATCCGGCTGTGTTCCGTCTTTTGCTTCAAAGTACTTTTCAACCAGGTTTTCAGCTGTCTTAGATGCCAGTGATGCTATAGTTCCTCCATAACAGGTCTCACCCACTCCGGGCAGATCCTTAATATAGTTCTGTACTGTTTCCTGAATTACAGGTGAAAAATTGATATCTATGTCCGGTTCCTTATCCAGATTCAGCCCCATAAAGACTTCAACCGGTATATGATAACCACCGGCTTCCGATGAAAGCGGATTGATCTCCGTTATGCCACACAGATAAGCCACTAACGAGGATCCCACAGCGCCTCTTGTACCTGTCGGATATCCCCCATCCAAGGATTTCTTCACGATCCGGCTCCATAACATATAGTTCCCTGCATACCCGTTTTGGCAAATGGCGTCTAATTCCCTTTCCAGTCTTTCTCTCACTTCAAAATTCGGCTTTTCACCAAACAGCTCCTTAACCCGGCTTTCACATATGTCAGTAAGCTCTTCTATTGCATCAGGATACTCAGGCCAGTATTTTCCATCGCGAAGAGGATTGACATATTCAATCTGCTCCTCTATGACCGAACGATTATCAAATATGACATCAGGGATTATTTTCATTTCTTCCGGGTTTCCCCAAGTCCATGTGTTAAAAAACTTCTTACAGGCATCATCATAGTTCATCAAATGTCTGTAATATCCTGCTTTCTGCTCTTCGCGCCCCGAAGTCAGTATGTCATAGCAGAGTTTATCCTCTTCGCTGATATAATATGCGTCGGAAGCTGCCACCATAGGCTTTGTCCCGATCTTCACATATCCGAAATACATATAGCGGGCATCTGCTTCATCAAGCCGCGCTACTTCAAGGAAATCATAAAAAGAAGCTATTTCTTTCAATCTGGAAAGATAATCCTTTTCGTGAAGCTCTCCCAATCCGGGGATTTTATGCCAGATTGCTGAATACACTTCGCCTCCATCGCCTGCGGAGCCTGTTATTAATCCGTCACGGTATTTCTCAAGCAAAGTTCTGGGAATCATAGGCGTTTTATTGTCACAATACTCCAGATATGAAGCTGTAACTATCTTGTAAAGATTCCTGAGACCTGTCTCATTCTTTGCATAGATCAGTACAGGAAAGACTTTCCCTTCCTCCGTGAGCAGATTCCCCTCCAGTCCGTAAATGATCTTTAAGAAGTCTTCCTGAACAGCCTCTTTTCCATTATCGCGGCATTCTTCCTGATATCTGTTCCAAAGCCTGCTCCATTCCTGATAAGCTTCAGGGAAAGCCTGGACACTTCCGCAGTCCGTTATAGCAATTGCCTTATACCCATTATCATATGCATATTTAACAAGTTCACGCGGAGAGATCAGCCCTTTCCCCTCTGACATTTTTGTATGACAATGAAGTTCTATGATTCCTTTGTTGTTATACATTTGTGTACCTCCTCACAATATCGGCGCACCTCGTCTGACGTCGTTTCAATAACCACATTTTGTGCACCCATTTCATCCAGATAATGTCGTATGATCTGCTCGCGCGCAGTATTATCTGCTTCACGGCTGTACTTCTTTATCGGGATCTCCGTTTTTGCCATTTTTCCGTCCACAATAACTTGATATTGCATGTCATCGCCTCCTCTATCTGCGCCAATCTGTTCACAGATTGTGCGCTTAGGCATGAACCTGTTCATGCCGATTCGGTCTGCATGCAGACCGAATCATTTCCTCTATAATCGTAGTCTAGCATATGGCAATCATAGGAAACGACAAGGGGATGTCGTGTATTCGTCATAAAAACACATCTCCCTTTGATCAAAACCAAAAGGAGGTGTGCTTCGCCCTATAGATCAAATATACTCATCTGCGGATACTTATCCGGCAGTTCCTGCATAAATCTGAAACACTCATCCGAAGTTGATAGGATTCCATTATCCTTACAGACTCTCTGGAATAGTCCCATCAATTCCTTTGCATTCGGGCTTGGCAGTTCATACGCATTCCCATACTTTTTGATGTACCGCTCCTTCATTCCCGGAAAGTACCTGTCAAGCGCATCATAATAGTATTCCCTGTCTCCTTCCCGAAGCGTCAGCCCCATACCAAAATCTATAACACCCTTTACGCCCACTCGTACACACTCATTCAGGATTGCGGAAACGTTTTCTTTTGTATCATTGATGTAAGGAAGAATCGGCGTGAGCCATACGACCGTTGGTATACCTCTTCTCTGCATTTCTTCCAGCACTTCAATCCGTCGACTTGTATTGCAGACATTCGGCTCTAATATCCGGCACAGATCATCGTCATAAGTTGTAAGCGTCATCTGAACCACGCATTTTGCTGAACGGTTGATCTCAGAAAGCAGGTCAATATCCCGAAGGATACGGTCTGATTTTGTCTGAATCGCAACGCCAAAACCATTTTCCAAAATAATCTCCAGGCATCGTCTTGTCAGCCGCAGTTCTTCTTCACAGTGCATATACGGATCCGACATCGCACCTGTTCCAATCATGCACTTTTTCCTTTTCGACCTCAGTGCCGCCTCAAGAAGTTCCGGCGCATTCTGCTTTATCTCAATATCTTCAAAAGGATGCGTGAACTGATAACACCTGCTTCTACTGTCACAGTAAATGCAGCCGTGAGTGCATCCCCGGTAAATATTCATTCCATAGTATCCGCCGTGGCCGGTAAGGATTCCTTTTGCATCAATAAAATGCATTTTATCAGCTCTCCCTTACCTCCTTAAGCTTCTTAACAAATGTGTCTAATCTTAGCTCATTCTCTTCTGAAGGCCTATCCTTCGGATCGATAAATATGGCTGAACCGTAAAATTCATCTATCCCAAGAAGGTTTCTTAGTTTTCCGAAAGCTTTTTCTGCCCCGGAACCGCTCTGGCAGGCAAAAACTGATATTCTTTTACCTATTAGATGGTCTTTGTTTTCAAATACAAATGTCCTTATGGGGGGCGTTATATTCCCTGCCCATACCGGAAAACCAATAATGATCTCCTCAAAATCCTTATCAAGGGAATAAGGCTTCAGTGCCGGTTTTTCTGCCATAACAGCACTTTTGCCTCCCCAAAAGAATTTTGCAAACCCCTTATCAGCATAAGCCTTTTCAGGTATAAGTCTCAGCTTACCGGCTCCCAGGGCATCTGAAAGCTTATCCGCAATATATTCTGTATTCCCTTCAAGAGAATAATAAACAATGATCCTCTTCATCCTTCCATACCTCCAAGTATTTTTTCGCCTTCCCACACCACGTCAAATGTTGCTCTCAAAGTGGCATGCCCTTGCAAAGCAGCTCACTTTAGCCGTTGTATTGTCCATAACCGGCTGCATCCTGTCCAAACAGCATATCCAACACTGTATTTAGTTTTTATCTTTTCGAGTTTCAATGTCGACAGATGAAACAGTCGGGATCTTCTTCACATACACCCCGGATGATTCTCCGTTCATGTCCGGCATCTCTGTTTTGAATTCACACCCATATTTCTCATAGAGTCCGGTTTGGTTTGTCGAAATATAAACCTCTGATACACCATCTTCTATTGCAAGCCTTTCTATCTCTTCCATAAGAAGTCCCACATAGTGATGACCCCTATGCTCCGGAAATGTATAGACAAATCCCATCCACGGAGTTAGTTCTGTAGGCTGGATATCATCCTGCCGTTTTCGCGGATCCACCAATGATTATAGCATATTTTTGAGCGCCTGTAGCATTCTGTCCATGTAATCCATACAGTTTTTTTATCTATGCTCGTCGATTATCTTCCCCCTCGCTAATAAAATATATAAATCTGATAAGAAATGATGTTATAATACTAATGAATCATGGATTCAAGATCATACTTATTCTGCATTTGAATAAACAGTGATTCCAAAAGACAGTGCAACACTGTATGCCTGAATGGTAATGGGGGAATGAAATGAGAAAGATAGCAGTTGTGTTTCCGGGAGTGGGATATACCAAAGACAGACCGTTGCTTTATTATGCCGGAAAGGTAGCGGTCAACTGTGGATTTGAGCTGAAGCATATTAGCTTTACCGGTCTTGAATGGAGCAAGGAAAAGCTTAAGGACCATGCATTTTTGCTTCAGACGTTGGATAAATGCCTCCATATCACAGAAGAGGCACTTGACAGTCTGGGCGACATGTCCGAAGATGAAGTTGTTTTTATCTCCAAGAGCATAGGAACTGTTGTAGCTACAGCATATGCACGCAAGAAATCATTGAAGGTGAAGCAGATATGCTTCTCTCCGCTTGAACTGATAAGCGGATTTATCATGGAGGAAAACGGAATCCTGTTCTGCGGTGATGATGACCCGTATGCCGACTGTGCGGCCATCGAAACGATCGCAAGTGATAAGAAACTTGAAATACATAAGATAGCAGGGGGAAATCATTCGCTGGAAACCGGCGATATCTGTACCGATCTTGATAACATGAAAGTTATCATGGAGCGCGTAGCTGACGCGATCATCGATGTGGGTATTTACAGGATTCCTGTTCGTTGTATGGACGATACCACGAAAAATCTGTCGGAATACAGAAACAAGGTTGTTCTGATCGTTAATACCGCAACCGGATGCGGATTTACTCCTCAGTATGAAGCTCTTGAAAGGATGTATCGAAATTACAGGGGGAAGGGGTTTGCCATCCTGGATTTTCCATGCAATCAGTTTGACAAGCAGGCGCCAGGAAGTGCTTCCGAGATACACAACTTTTGTACCGCCCGATACAATATCTCATTTGAACAGTTTGCCAAAACAGATGTCAACGGTCCGGATGAGAGCAAATTATTTACATATCTGAAAAAGAAACAGGGGTTCCATGGATTTGGCGATAATCCCGATGCTGAATTTCTTCGCAGGAAACTGTCAAAGCAAACGCCGGGCTATGAGGATACGGCTGATATCAAATGGAACTTTACCAAATTTCTCATTAACAGATACGGAGAGGTTGTGGCACGCTTCGAACCGAGTGAGGAGATGGAGATCGTAGAGCAGGCCATATTGAAGGAACTCGGCGATTAATGCCTAAGTCAATCACAACAATCTCATCCAACATGGCGCAGAACGTATCCTCAACCACTTCATCTTCATGGAAATGCCCGAAAAACCACATATTATATTCTGCCTCATCTGCTATCTGCTGGAGATACCTGCGCAAAACGATCTCACCGGCAGACTCTTCTCCGTACCCAAGTGCGGCTGCCACTTCACGCGGAGCAGAATGCGTGAGAATATAGTCAACCTTATAGTCATGCTTTTCCAGATTGCGAATACCTTCTTCATATTCCTCCTGTGAAGGTATTTCTTCGGGAAACCAATCAACGCCTTCTGTCCTGAAGCTTCTGTCAATGCTGTATGCTCCGCCGAATGTAAAGAACCTGGTCCCTTCAATGTCATACACCTGACCACGCATCAGGTGTATGATCCCGGGTTCTATGAAATGAACCTTACCGCCCATCCACTGATCAACCGGATATTCGTTAAGTCTCTGATGATGCTCATGATTACCGTCTATAAACAGCACGGTCACCGGCAGTTCCCGAAGGATCTGCCTCGTCTCTTTCTCTACCGTAGGACTAAATCCACACACCCCCACATCCCCAAGTATGATCAGATAATCATCCTCTGAATATTCATCCTCATGCTCCATAAAAAACCTTATAACCTTTTCGATATCAAGTGTTCCGTGCGTATTATTCTCCAAAACTTTTCAACCACTTATTTAGATTCTTATCCGCTGAAAACTGCCCCTTACGATTTTTATCAGGAATATTATAGAAATTCTTCTTTATCAGATTAATTGTTATATCTGCTCTGTCATCTTGATTGTTCCCTCGATTTGCATTAAACATTTTTCTTCCGATATGGCCTTTAGAATCCATCTCATAAGGCCATAAAAAACCTCCCCCCAGTGTTCGCGAATGATATATCCAATATAATACCTTGCTTTGCGCTTCATTTTCATTTTTGTTCTTCTGCAGATATATTTCATATGGCGAATCATTACTTTTTTCATTGGACTGAATCCCAATTGATCAGAATAGAGATAGAAAAGGGTATCATCACCTTTCTTTACACGAATTCCAAGCGGCAGCCCCCAGGGTTCATAAGTATATGATGGTGTTTTTCTGGTTCTCTCCTTTGCATTTAAGTACAGGCTTAAATCTTTATAATATTGATAACAACTGGTATCAGGATCATGATATGGATTAACGGAATTGTCTTCACACTTTAGCCATTTACCATAATCCGTTTTCCAAGAGGTATAATCATATAATGTATAGTCACTCCTAATTAAATAGTGTTTTATTACATTAGAAGTACTGTCCGAATCAATGCATTCCATATCTTTTTTCCATCCTCTTCAACTCTTCCCTGACCTTCTCCCGTATATCCTCATCCATTATCTCAACTGCAGTTCCGTACTGCAACGCCCAATGAACCATCATGAACTCAGAAGTTCTGACAACAACTATATCGTAATTGACTTTGCTGCCTTCATCATCCGTTTCTGTAATACTGTCAACCTTTCTATAATGATCCCCGAACCAGTCATGGATGAGTGTGTAACTGCCTTCTTTTATCCTGATCTTTATCTCCCGGGGATCATCATAGGCCATATTGATATGCTCTGACATATATCTCGGGGTCCCAGTATGCATTGCTTATTGGTAATCCCTCAAAATCACAGACCTCGATAGGTATGACCTTGCCTTCATCATCCTTTAGGATCTCTATATCCGACATAAGATCAACACGGTAATGAAGAATTCTCTTATCTCCCCACGCCTGATTAAGTCCTATAACATAATAATTATCATGATACACAACCATGTGATATGGGCTGAGAATGCTCATACGCTCATATTTCGGTACCAGCATATGATCTGCGTTATACCGGTTGAACTTAAACCTTATCTGTGCCAGATGATTGATCGCATACTGAATGATCTTCAGGTTTTCACTAAGCTGCGTCCGATCCGCCCTGTTTCGCTGCGAAAATCTGCCATGTATGGCGGCCGGATTAAAGCGAAGATCATCTCCGTCCGCAAACGGTGTTTTATAATATACGCTCGCAGTCGCAACCAGTTTGCCGATAAGCTCTGATTTTTCCTCATTCGAAAACATATCGGAGAAACTGACGAGCTGTATCAGCTTATCAAGTGTTTCCTTATCAAAATCATGTACATACCGTAATCCGTTAATGACCGGCGCAAGCTCAACCTTATTGGCATTATCCTTCTTCATCCTGACACTGCTCTTAAGATGGTCAGTATCATAACCCTCATATTTAACTCTGTACTTCCGGTCGTTGTCATCGGTATGGCTGGCAGGATTAAGTTCCAGCAGGATCTCGGCCATCGACTTGTTGAACGTATTGGATGACTCAATGGATGTGTCATTCGAATATTTTGATTTGCGATACAGCGAAAGGATATCCTTCAACTGTTCGCAGGACAGGCTGTGCTCTTCATCTGTCATAAGCTTTAATACATCAAGGATCTGCAGGGTGCGGCGTTCTGCCGTATAATCACCCAAATCCTCGGGCACGGGGATAGAAATACCGGAATCCGTGTTATTGGCAAGAGCTCCGGATAACATACTTTCAAAAGCCGCCATCCTGGCAGCATTATCGTCTTCGTCATCACATGCCGGAGCATATACCCTTACGACCTTCGATTCCTTTGGATTCTCTGATCTTTCCGGCCTTTCAGTCAATCCCATGGAATTAAATTCAAAATCAAGCTGCTTTGACATCTCACCGTCAATATAGTATGTCGCATATGTGGTAAAGCTGCCTTTTTCCTTATCATGGTTCCTGAGAGCCGACACAAATCCTACCCAGCCCGCCGAAAACAACTCCTCTTCGATCATTTCCGCATTCCTGATGTAAAGCCCCTGTATCCTGTTCCATGCACGGGAATGGATATACCCCGTATAATGATCAACTAACGTTTCCCATGCGGTATTATCACCGCTTTGGCTTTTCTCTATCAGGTCATTTACCTGATCGTTACTTAATCCTTCCTTTCTGTCCATATCGTACCTCGTTTACTACCACTACTGTCCGCAAGGAAGCGTAAAAGGTGCAGGGTAAATCTGCCTGCTGACACGCCCGTACAAACCTCCCTGCTGTCGATCTGCCATGAATTTTCACGGATGAAAAATAAGATGTACAGAAATCCAAGGATGAATTTCTGTACTCGATTATAGCAAATCGGCAGGCGGCAGGCAACAGTACGGGTTGGCTCCTGTTTTAGCGCTCTCCTCATTATGATATAATATTTATACGAGGACTTCGGTTTTACAGGCAGCGGAAAGTTTTGAGGTTAGTATAAATATGATATTTCGGGAATATGGTATCGATCAAAATGATACGATCATCCTGCTTCATGGTGGTGGATTATCCTGGTGGAATTACCGGGAGGTGGCTGAGATCCTGCAGGGAGAGTATCATATCATCCTTCCGATCTTAGACGGGCATCCGGGAAGTGACAGACCATTTACGACACTCGAGGAGAATGCGGAAGAGATAATTCAATTCATTGATGAAAAGCTATCCGGTTCCGTCTTGCTGATCGGAGGGCTTTCGCTGGGAGGACAGATCCTGTTGGAAATGTTATCGAAGCGGAAGAATCTCTGTTCTTATGCATTGGTTGAGAGTGCGGCGGCGATCCCTTCAAGGCTGGCAAATATGCTGATCGCACCGATTTTGGGAAGCTGTTACGGGCTTATCAAAAACAGAAGCTTTTCCAGACTGCAGTTTCAATCGTTGCATATCAAACCGGAATTGTTTGAAGATTATTACCGGGATACCTGCCAAATAAAAAAGAAGGACATGATCGCGTTTCTGAAAGCCAATACTGCCTATGCCTTGAAGGATTCTTTACGGGAGTCATCCGCCATGATACACGTGTATGTTGGTGAAAAGGAAAGCAGGCAGATCCTCCGCTCCGCGGAATCCATCTGTCGGATGCTTCCTTCCTGTAAGCTAAATCTGATGAACGGGCTCAGACACGGAGAGTTTTCAATAAATCATGCGGATCAGTATGCAAATGTGCTCCGACACATTGCCTTGTCCGAATACAGTACAGCTGACCGGTAAAGCATAAACAGCCCCGCACTTAATAAAATGGAACCGATTATATCCGTTGCCCAGTGTACCCCTGAGATCAGCCTTCCTATTACCATAAATGCTGAAAAAGCGATCGCAGACACCGCAGCCGCTTTTCTGATCATGGGATCCGCCGCTCGCCTGTATACCTGGAACCGGAGTGTCGGCATTACGCTCAGAACCAGTAACGTTGTTGAAGACGGATAGGATGCCTCCAGCCTTCCTTCTATCAGGACAGGCCTGTAATTGACGGGGATCATCTCAAAGATCAGGTAGCAGGCTATAACCAGCACATAATAGACACCCAATAGCAGGATATCCGGATCAACCCTTAGCAGGCTCCGTCTCCTTATCAGCTGCACAAGCCCCAGCATTCCGAAGCACAGGCATATAAATATGGGAACAAGTCCCAGCCAGTCCGTGATCGTATAGATCGTCATGTGCACACCGGTCAGCTGATGAAACCATACATTAAAAGCAGCAAACCCGATCTTCGTTCCATTCTGCCCCACGTCTTGCACATCGACGCACCGGATCAAAACAGTCCACAGGGCAAAAGCAGCGATCAACCCGATCCCTGTCAGCAGAATTCTTTTTTCCTTCATGTTATCTTTGTCCTTTCATACAGTATTGCCATCGGCACTCTGAAAGTATCAAAGACCCATGAAAAAGGAAAGAAACGTACCATCACATCCGTGATACGATTTGTGTCATGCCCGTAAATACAGGCTTTCAGGCATCCATCCCGGATATGGCCCGCTGTCAGGATCCGTATCGGTGCCTTCTCATCATCCGGTATCAGCTTCTGGGGGATATGATCTGCGTCGGCTTCTTCTTAGAAAACCATCCCCTGAATATACCGCCTTGAAATACCGAAATGATCGTAAAGAAGATATCCGCACAGATAATAAATATAAACGACGGAAGCATAATCCTTGTATAATGCTTGCCGTATTCCTTCTTCCTGTTGATACAGACCGCAAGCCATATATCAAATGTGATGATGCCGCATCCGAGCGCCAGGACTTCCAGAATCTGTTTACCGTATACGATCCACGGCCTGACCGGGAAGAACAGTCCTTCATTTATTACAGACAGTATCGTTCGCAGCAACGCTATCCCCAGAAAGACAACGAGCAGGATACGCATGACATTCATCATCACTCCGCCGCCGACCCCTAATCCTCCGCACCATTTTATGCCGCTCCGGTCACAGAAATTCTCCATGATCCGCATTAACGGCTCATTCTGCTTTCCTTCAATAAAGCCGTTGTTTGCAATGACATATACATTTATATCTTTATTCTGTTCACGGCAGAACATCTCCATCTTCTTAAGAAAAGGCAGCAGATGCGACGGTACCCCGTCCACGTAAAGCGGCATGGAAAATACCACCGTTTCCGCATCTGAGATCTCATCCAGGATGCGTTCATGATCTGCCGGCGTTCTCAGTTTTTCTTTCTTCTTTTCCCCCAGAACAAACAACCCGGTAAGTCTCATGATGAATCCTGAAGCGCTCAGTCTTTTCCTGGGACTGCAGTCAATCAATACTGTTTTCATAGCTCAGCTACCTCCACATCATCCAGAGGATCCGTAAAACTCACTTCATAATCAGACACTCCCCAATTGAGCGCGTTCCTTTGGGTCATGAGCTTCCATGTCTCTTTTTCCTTGTCACTGACATCTCCTGTGACATAGATCCTGACACTACTGTGTCCTCCGTAGCGGAGCACATGGTGCATCTGCTTCCCTCTATAGGTGCTCATCGGCGTTGACATTCCGATCGAACGATCCAGCAGATTTTTGACCGCAGGGCTGTATCCGCCATACCAGTTCTCGGTAACGATCACAAGATCATCCGTCAATCCGATCAGCCTGCACATCTCGTGCAGCGAATCCTTCATCACACAGGTGGCAGGCGTCTTGGTCCAGCATTTGAAACAGCCCTGGCACGGTGCGTATCTGCCATCTGCAAATATCACCCGGTCATATTTCTCTTTTTCGGAATCACTTATCGCGATATCCCGGTCATAGATCAAAACCTTCATTTAACTTCAATCCTTTCATCCTATTTACGGGAATATACTTCCATTTCCCAGCATTACCCTGATCAGTCCGATCACGAACAAATGCGCGGGATAATAGATATAAAAGAACCATTTCATCCCCTTCCACTGTCCTCTCTCACCGTTATACTGTTTCAGAATCAGCAGAGATAACAACGTAAATAACTGGAGGATAGCGTATATCTTATCCATGAAAATGAAATAGACAGCAGCATAGACGGCAACCCAGATCAGCATCGTAAATGATTGCTTCTTAAAGTCACCGCGGTTCAGATACAGATACACCGGGCACATCGCTGCAACCGTGGACCAGTCCGCAGGAAATGTGATGAAGCAGATCAGAATGATAAGCAGGATCTTACCCCACTTAGGCAGCCGGTCTGTCGTAAAGATGACCATTAAGACCACCGACCATGCCAGTGACCACATCACGCTTGTCATATTGAAAAACCCGTTTGGGATAAACGGTATACCACCCGCGAAATCGTAGGCGAAATGCGATATAACGGCAAAAATAAAAAGCCTGAGAATATACTTTTTTACATCCCGGGTATAGTGAAATCCTTCTGCGATAAAGAACCACATAATGGGCGCCGTCAGCCTCCCAATGATATGAAGCAGGTAAACGTACCATATATACTGAAAACCCGGGAAAAATACCCATGTCAGATGATCTATCGTCATGGCGATGATCGCAATGACCTTTATCTGATTTCCGTTTAGTGATCTGTTCACTGCGTTGCTCCTTTCTTCAGTCTCTCCAGCTCGTTTGCGCAGTTGTCACACCATTCATCAAGCATCCTCTCATACATCACGCCGAAATCTATCGTGAACTTCCAGTACAAAGCCTTCAGGGGGTCATCAATCTTCTCTCTGTATCTGTTACTCACCTCTCCTGTCACCTCACTGCCGCTCGGAAAAACCGTCCCTCTTTTTGAAAGGTTTCTGAAATATACAATGTTTTCGTCAATATTGTATTCTCCCCGGAAAAACACCTTCATAAGCATGCCATTTCGGACGGGGCTTGCCGTCAAGTCATCATTAAGCCACTCTTTAAGCTCATCGCGGCCTGATTGCGTTATGGAAAGAACGTTTTTATCCGGTCTTCCTTTCTGCTCCACTCTGGTAACCGTTACCCAGCCGTTCTTTTCAAGCACCTGAAGTTCCCTGTAGATCTGGCTGGTCTGCGCATGCCAGAAATGGTTCAACGAATCACGGAAGGCCGTCTTGATCTCATATCCGGTCATGTCTCCATAATTCAGCAGTCCTAAAATACCATGCTTTAGCATTTGGATCTCCCTTCTCCGTTTCAGTTATTCTACTTGTGGAATATGTCAAGAGTATAATTCCACTTGTGGAATATGTCAACAAATAAATTTGTGCAAAATCTAATTGACAGATACCCCGCCAGGGTATATAGTAGTTAAAAGCCAATATACCCCGGTGGGGTATTTCTTGTGGAGGAATACATGTCTGAGAACGAAAACAATATGGAAGAAATGAGTGACTGTTGTCCACACTGCTCCGGCAAACATAAAGACAGAGATGATAGGGAAAAGAAAGACCTGATGAACAGGCTGAAGAGAATAGAGGGCCAGGTCCGCGGCGTTGAAGGGATGCTCGAAAATGATGTTTACTGCACAGATATTCTGGTGCAGGTGTCTGCCATCACCAGTGCTCTTAACAGCTTTAACAAGGTTCTTCTGGCAAACCATATGAAATCCTGTGTGGCTGATAATATTCGCAAAGGCAATGATGAGATCATTGACGAGCTTGTACTTACCCTGCAAAAGCTCATGAAATAAGCTTCCGAAGCCAGGAAAGAGGATATATGGAACAATACAATGTTACCGGAATGAGCTGCGCTGCCTGTCAGGCCAGAGTTGAGAAGGCTGTAAACGCCGTAGAAGGTGTTGAAAGCTGTGCTGTAAGCCTCCTGACAAACTCTATGGGCGTTCAGGGAAGCGCATCTCCGGAAAAAATAATCGAAGCTGTAGAGTCAGCCGGTTATGGCGCAAGCCTGAAAAGATCAGATAAAGCCGGTGCATCTTCAGCGGGTTACGAGGATTCTCTGAAAGATACAGAAACACCGCTGCTGAAAAAAAGGCTTGTTGCTTCAGTCATTTTGCTGATCCCCCTGATGTATGTTTCCATGGGGCATATGCTGTGGGATTGGCCCCTGCCGTCATTTCTTGATGGCAATCATGTGGCAATGGGGTTATATCAGCTGATCTTGGCCGGATTGATCATGGTGATAAATCAGAAGTTCTTTATCAGCGGATTCAGGGGATTGATCCACAGGTCACCAAACATGGATACGCTGGTAGCTCTTGGCGCAACAGCTTCCTATGCATACAGCGTATATGCGCTTTTTGCCATGACGGGAGCAGTTACGGAAGGTAACGCAGATCAGGTCATGTACTACATGGATCAGTTCTATTTTGAGTCAGCCGCAACAATCCTGACGCTGATCACAGTAGGCAAGACCCTTGAGGCGAGATCAAAAGGCAAAACAACAGATGCCCTGAAATCTCTCATGAAGCTTGCGCCAAAAACCGCTGTTATCCTGGAGGGCGATACAGAGAGGACTGTCTCTATAGAGGAGGTAAAGGTTGGAGACAGATTTGTTGTAAGGCCCGGTGACAGTATACCCGTAGACGGTATTGTATTGCAGGGAGAAAGTGCTGTTAACGAGTCAGCACTTACGGGAGAGAGCGTCCCTGTAGAAAAACAGACGGGAGATAAGGTTTCTGCAGCAACCATCAATACTTCAGGATATATGGTGTGTGAAGCTGCAAGAGTCGGTGAGGATACTACTCTTGCCGGAATCATACGAATGGTCAGTGACGCAGCGGCAACCAAGGCTCCGATCGCGAAAATAGCCGACAGAGTATCGGCAGTATTCGTACCGGCAGTCATCGGTATTTCCCTGGTCACATTTATCGTGTGGCTGTTTGCAGGACAAACCTTCGGATATGCCATGGCGAGAGCGGTATCAGTCCTGGTGATAAGCTGTCCCTGCGCTTTGGGGCTGGCAACCCCTGTTGCGATAATGGTGGGAAATGGTGTGGGAGCCAGAAGCGGAATTCTGTTTAAAACCGCAGCAGTGCAGGAACTTACAGGAAAAACCCAGATCGTGGCCCTTGATAAGACAGGCACGATCACTACAGGCATCATGCGGGTTACGGATGTGATCCCGGCTGAAGGCTTTAGCGAAAATGAGCTGCTGACCACAGCTTACGCGCTGGAATCCAAGAGTGAGCATCCTATTTCAAAAGCGATCATCGATCATGCCAAAGAGCATGATATAGAGCTCCGGGAGACAACAGAGTTTGAGGTATTATCAGGAAACGGGCTAAAGGCAGGACTTGACGGGGCGCGGGTAGCAGGCGGAAACGCAAGGTTCATCGCAGGACTTTTGGGAGATAATATCTCTTTATCCGCTCTGAATGAACTGTCCATGCAGGGCAAGACCCCGGTTCTTTTCGCAAAGGACAACAAGCTGGCCGGAATAATTGCGGTGGCTGACACTATAAAGACTGATACACCCCAGGCAGTTGCAGAGCTCAAAAATATGGGGATCCATGTGGTGATGCTGACCGGCGACAACGAGATCACGGCCAGGGCGATCGCAGACCAGGCCGGCGTTAGCGAAGTGGCAGCAGGAGTACTTCCTGACGGAAAAGAAGCTGTTATCAGAAAGCTTATGGAAAAGGGTAAGGTCGCAATGGTCGGCGATGGCATAAATGATGCCCCGGCTCTTACCAGAGCGGATGTCGGAATTGCCATTGGAGCAGGAACGGATATCGCGATCGATGCGGCGGATGTTGTGCTTATGAAGAGCAGTATTCGCGATGTTGCGGCTGCCATCAGGATTTCAAGGGCTACCCTTAAAAATATCCATGAGAATCTTTTCTGGGCATTTTTCTATAACGTCATCGGAATTCCACTTGCTGCAGGGTGCTATGTGGCTGCCTTTGGCTGGACGCTTAATCCGATGTTCGGAGCTGCCGCCATGGGGCTTTCAAGCTTTTGCGTAGTATCAAACGCACTGAGACTTAACTGGCTGAAAGTACATGACGGAACCAAAGACAAGGCTACCAGTGATCCGATCGATCATATGATCATTCAGTCAACAGATGGTCAGACTGTTAATGATATAATATTAAATGACAAAAAAGAAAAGGAGAACAACGTAATGAAGATCAAGGTAAACGGAATGATGTGCGCACATTGTGAGGCTCATGTAAAAAAGGCTCTGGAAGCCATTGACGGAATTGAATCCGCAACAGCTTCCCATGAGGAGAACCTGGTAACGATCACAAATTCAAAGGATGTCGACGAAGCACTTATCAGAGAAGCCGTCACAGAAGCAGGCTATGAGTATGCCGGAATTGCATAAATTAGATAACAGAATATCATAAACGGCGGAAAAGGTGTAATGCAAAGGCCTGAATTTGACCGTTGGTACAATATGATCTGGATGGAAAAGATGATCGGCGGGCACAGATAAAATCGAAACAAGTCAATGTCCGTTTAACGCAAGAAGAATTGTTTCATACAAATCCTTCAGTCCCACCAATAACTGCCATAGTATTTTGAAACCTTATTATCATCAAGGCCCACCTCAAATACCCCGGAAAGTGCCGGTCCGTACATCTGATACTGATCAGGATCATCATTCATAAGCTTGAAATTTCTGACTATCCACTCGTATGGAGTGTCACCTTTTTCATAGTTGCCGAAGGATTCAAGATCAGCGGATCTGTCAAATACCGTATCCTCCGTCACAAGCAGATAAGCGGTAACGGGCTCTTCGTCTGTATGATAGGGGATAGTCAGGGATACGCCGCTAAGCATGACGCCGTCCTTTAACACATCGATCCTCTCGCCGCCATGCATGGTATACCAGTATTTATCTCCGGTATACGTTCCCGCATATTTGACATAGGCATCCGTAAAGCCCGCTTTCTTTACCTTGGCAAGTGTCTCTTCAGCATCGCTTTCCAATGTGAACAATCCTGCCGTGACAACATAGTAAGGTTCCGGATTAAGCTCTGAAAAATCCGGCGTATATACGACAGGTTCCCTGATAAAACCGGCTTCTTCCAGTTTGTTAACGGTCGGTGTGCATCCCTCCGGAGATCTTGCCGACGATACAAATACCCCGTAATAATCCTGTCTCTTTAATTCATCGTAATTCCGGCTGCCTCCGTACATTCCGAATGAATCGGAAGTAAGCTCTACTTCATCCATTGTTGTAACATGAACCCTGTCGTCTTTAACCCTTTTGTAAGTTCCGTTTATCGGGATCTCACGGGGCAGATCGCCAGGATCTGTAAAGCCAAGCGTCAGCGTATCACCATCTGCCTTATAGTCGCAATTAAGTTCAAACGGCATCCCTCCATTATCTATACGGCTTGCCAGGCAGTCAAACGATCCTTGGTTATAATCGCATCCCCCGGCTGCGTAAAAGACTTCTGACCCGGGATCCTTGTCATACATATACATATTGGCACCGGAAAACTTTATGTAAAGATCATCCCCTTTACTGTCAAGCATCCACAGTCCCTCAAGCTCATCATTGCCATTTCCGTCATGAAGATAGGGAAATGCATTTTCCACACGATCATCCTTAAGAAATAGCCTGCTGTCATCATAGTCAGGAACGAGGAAGCCCTCCTGATCAAAGCCGTCAAAGACAAGACCGTCATCCGTAAGAGTAATGGTTCCCCTGTATCCCGCGTCCCAGTACTTACCGACGTTTGACATGACGGAGAATCGCAATTCATTGACAGTGACCGTATCGCCGTCCGTACTGGTCACCTCATCCGCGTCATACGGAATGAACTCACTCACCCAGAAAGAATATGGGGATAAGCTCTCGTAGCTTTCCGGCATAACCTGTCCGCAGAAAGCATACAGGTTATCACCGAAGGGAGCAACATCCATTATATAAAATTCATCACTGTCATCATCGTTGCTGCAATGGTAGCTATACTTGCCTGCCATACGCTGCGCAAGTGATCTTCCTGCTGATCTTTCTTCTGCGGCATCCTTCTCTTCCGCCTCCCCGGAAGGCTTCTCCGCGTCTGAAAGCGTATCGTCCCATACCTTCTCTTTTTCCTCTGTTTTTTCCTTAAGGGTGGCAGTCTTCTCGTTAAGGCCGGTATCAGCTGACTTTGAGTTACCGCAGCCTGTAAAAAGCATACCGCTCATAAGGCTGATGATAATAATTGCAAGTGATCGTTTCATTCTTCTGTTTTCCTCTGTCGTTTGCTATAGTAATCCTCCATGAAATACACATTCGTATACCTTATGATTTCCCTGATATATCTCTTCATATCCCTGAAACCAGGTAAAATCACCGGTCACTTTACATCTGTATGTGTATTCTCCGGACTGATATATTTCCGGACCTCTGTATGGCATCTTCCGGTCCGCTGCTCTCAATGCTTCTTTCAGGAAATTACCGCTAAAGCCATCTGCCAGCACCCGCCCCATATAATTCATAGCATAAACGGCCTGTCTGTCCTTCCATACCGCTTCCTCTCCCGCAAATTTTTCTCCTCCGACATAGGTATCGTGATATATATACTTACCATTCTCATATCTGAAATCGTGAGAAGCGGGTCTTGTTGCCTCCACTTCGTTCATAAATGCCGCATATGTATTAACATTTGCTTCCAGTCTGAAAGCGATAAGCTCATCCAGATCCGTATCCGGCTGCGGCTGAATATTCATTGCACAGTCCTGATCCTTAACCAGATAGTCAACACTGACGCTCATAAGCTCACTCAGCTGAATAAGATTTGAAATATCCGGGTAAATCTGTCCGGATTCCCATTTTGCCACAGCCTGCCTCGAAACTCCCAGCTTATCCGCAAGCGCCTCCTGCGTAT
>JAILIQ010000141.1 GCA_024695205.1 Lachnospiraceae bacterium | reverse complement strand
TACACGATCCACTTACTTACCCTGTCGGTTCTTTTTGTACCGGTAAGGGATTATACGTAATGCTCCGGCTTATGCCGGCAGGAAGGAACACATGGACAATCACCCATATCTAGGAATACTTATCATCTTTGCTTTTACGCTGATCGACTTTTTTGTATCGCTTGCAAAAGCCGCATTTAAGGACGTCAGTGAACCATATCTCGAAAAGCTCGCCGATGAAGACGAGTAGGATCCGGTAAAAGCCGCGAAAGCATCCGAAGCCCTCAGATTCATCGATGAGAAGGAACGTCTTTTTTATAACGCCACCTGGCTCGTCATCGGGATCTCATGGATCTGCAGTGGATATTTTTACGCGCGTATGACTGTCCCGAAGCTGCGCGGTTCCATCGAAGCACTGTTTTCCCGCAGTTTTTCTCCCCACGCATCCGTGACCTTTGCCATTCTGGCCGTTATACTGATCTCCGTATTTCTGATCTATCTGGTCATCCTGTTTGCCCACATCATGCCCGACCGTTTAGGCAGTAAGAAGGCTGAAAAATACTTCTTCAGGATGTTTGGCCTGATGAAGGTCCTGACCACGTTTTTTGAGCCGTTGAGCGCAATGCTCGAGGGCGGATGCCGTATAATACTGAAAATATTCGGGGTTGATGCCGATGCCGAAGACATCGTGACAGAAGACGAGATAATGTCGATGGTCAACGAATCTCACGAACAGGGCGTCCTTGAAGCCGAAGAAGCCGAAATGATCTCCAACATCATCGAATTTGACGAGAAGCAGACGAAGGATATCATGACGCACCGTACAAGGATCGTTGCGGTCGATTCGGAAATGGACATCGAACGCGCAATGCGTTTCATGGCCAAGCAGAGCTTCTCAAGATTCCCTCTCTATACAGGCGATATCGACAACATTGTCGGAGTGATCCATATGAAGGAGGTCGTCAAATGCTTCTCTTCCGGGCATTACAAGGACAAGAAGCTGATCGACATCGCACGCAAGCCGATGTTCGTACCCGATACACAGAATATAGATGACCTTTTCCATGAGATGCAGGCCAAGAACGTACATATGGCCATCGTTATCGACGAATACGGTCAGACCGCCGGTATCGTTGCGATGGAGGATATACTCGAAGAGATCGTCGGCAATATACGCGATGAATTCGACAAGGAAGAGGATCTGATCAGCAAATGCAAAGACGGGACCTTCGTCTGTCTCGGCGAGGCGCATCTTGACGAGATCACCGAAATGACCGGCTTTGAGCCTACCGACGATGACCTTGATAATTACGATACGCTCAACGGGCTTCTCATTTCAATACTTGACAGGATCCCCGAAGACAACGAACACGAGACTGTTATTTACGAGGGCTGGTCATTTGAACTGCTCGAGGTCAAGCGTAAGATGATCCGCAGGGTTCGTATGCACAAGCTTCCCGAAACACAGCCTTCGCCTGATAATACGCAGGAATCCGGCGCTGACGGGAACGCGGGCTGAAAAAAACAATTTGATAGCTTGTTATGTCTTAAAGCAGAACACATGAAAGATACGAATGATCATAAAAAAAATGGCGCCCTCAGAACCGAACCTGAAGGGCGCCGTATCTTTCGATACAGGTTTTCTTCAAAACTGCAGCACTCCATGTAATGAGATCAGTTTAAACATTGAACACTTACTTATAACCGATAACGGGATAACTGATAACTTAAAAAACACTGAACATTAACCGGAGATCTAATCCACTTGATGGTTTTGCGTCTTCACGAAATCCCGCCGAAGCGGAATTTCGATCCGACATTTTGTGAAGGTGCAGTTTTGAACGGAACGCTTTATGCGGATACCGGCCGCATCGGTATTTAAAGGTCTATCCCGACATCAAATTCTACCGTCTGATTGTATTTATCGAGTGCCATCTGCATCTGGAGTACCATGTTGCTCATGCACTCATAGTCCTCCCTGACCTGCTCGATATCATAGTTGACATAGGTATATTCCGGCTGTGTGGTGGCTTTCCTTGCGTAGGAGTAGTCAACCCTCTCCTTGGGAAGTCTCTTGCGCATTGCATCCAGCCTCTCCAGCCTGCCGTTAAGCTGGGCCATCCTTACCAGTATCATATCGGCAGTCATCTGACTGTCACCGACCGTAATAAGGTTTGTTGCATTGGACTGATTGATTGCATGCTTGATTTTGAGCATCTTCTCATCTATCTCAAGCAGCATTTTTGCTGTTTTTTCGTAGTCATATTCGGGAATGACGGGTTCTTCGCCAACCATTGCGGTATAAACCGATGCATCTGTCTCGTTGGATAATATGTAAGCCTTATCGTCATTAAGCTTCTTTAACATTTTGTTGGCATATGCCGAAGTCATTTTCATCATACTGTTCTTCCTCCTGTTTCACAATTGACTGTATTTCGTTTAACATGACTACATTATATATCAAAAATGTATGCATAACAATAAACCGGTGGTTTAATTTTATAAGCACCGCCTTAATCACTGTTTTTTCAGAGTTTTCAAGACCTGCAAGGCAGAAAAAAAGAGCTTTGCCAAATGACAAAGCTCTTTGAGTCCTGCCGGTAACCGGACTCGAACCGGTACGGAGTTGCCCCCGAGGGATTTTAAGTCCCTTGCGTCTGCCAATTCCGCCACACCGGCTAACCCAATCACAGGCAACACAGATCTGCAGCCGAGAAGCTGCCGTTTATACACTTATGCACCTATGAAAAATGGGACCTATAGGGCTCGAACCTATGACCCTCTGCTTGTAAGGCAGATGCTCTCCCAGCTGAGCTAAGATCCCATAAAAAAATATTGCGGAAGTTCTCCTGCTGTCTCTTTCGGAAAAACTCCGCGAGTTATCAGAAACTGTCAGGTTTGGTTCTTTCAAACCTTACATTTTCTAATACGCGACCCAGATCGGACTCGAACCGACGACCTCCGCCGTGACAGGGCGGCGCTCTAACCAACTGAGCCACTAGGCCGGACAGTGAAACACAAATGCTTCAAACTATGTTTTGCTGAAGCAGTGGACCCTCGGGGACTTGAACCCAGGACCGACCGGTTATGAGCCGGTTGCTCTGACCAACTGAGCTAAGGGTCCAAAAAAATCATCACCCAAAGGTGAATGACTCCGACGGGAATTGAACCCGTGTTACCGCCGTGAAAGGGCGATGTCTTAACCTCTTGACCACGGAGCCGAAAACAATTGTCATTTACCGACAACAAGAGGATTATATCTCAAAAGAATAGCGCTGTCAATTGTTTTTTCATTTTTTTCTGTTACTCTGCCCGGATCACCGGAAATGCGATCTCTACAGAAAATATCCCGTCCTCGTATCGCGCACAGATCCTTCCGCCCATCTTTTCGGTAAGCTCTTTTGCGATCGCCAGCCCCAATCCGCTTCCCTTGCCGCTGCGGGCCTTGTCGGCCTTGTAGAAACGGTCAAACACCCTGTTTGTATCTATCCGCACATCACTGTTAAGAGGCTCGTCACTGCATATTATGATCGCTTCATCCCGGTTTTTATGCATTTTCACGCTGAGATTGCGTCCATGCATGATAGCGTTTTTGATGATATTCTGTATTATCCTGACGTAAGCGCTCCTGCTGCAGTTGATCGTGATCTCCTCTTCGGGGATCTCTATTGCCGGCGAATCTCCGTTTTTCTTGATATCATCGTAAAATGACAACAGCACCTCCGCCGTGACAGCAGCCATATCCATTGGCATCAGCTCGATCGCATAATTGGGATCCTGCAGCTTGGCATAGGTAAAAAGCTCGTCAAGCATACCCGAAAGACTCTCAAGCCTGCTCTTTATTATTTCAACATAATACTCTTTCTTATCCTGGGTAACGCCTTCCGCAAGGAGCAGCTGAAAATACCCGTCAAGCGAGGTAAGCGGTGTCCTTATGTCATGCGACAGATTTGCAATGGTCTCGCGAAGAGCCTCATCCTGACGCATGCTGCTGATCCGGGTCTCATTGAGCCTGTCATTTAGGATACATATCTGCTCCACAAGGTCTTTAAGCTCCTTCGGGTTGATATCAACCTGAGGCCTCGCCTGTGTTACATTATTGTTGATAAACGCAAGCTGGCGGCAGAGTCTGGCCACTTGCCGCCTGTAGATAAAAATGTGTCCCGCAAGTACTGTGGTAAGGACTCCAAGAAGGATCAAAATAAAAATCATATATCTGACCTCCATGTTACATCTAATGGACGCATTGCTATGTATTTCACCGATGCACTTGTATTCCCCGGCTCCTTTATCTGACATCCTTATATTTTGCCATCCATACGGCAAGACCGCCGGCAAAGCCGGTGTAAACAAGGCACATTACCAGCACCGTTACAGGGTTAAATGCCTTTGAAGCATAGCCGTCGGAAATATTGTTCATCAGCAGATATTTTGAGATATTAAAGTCCGGAAGGATCTTGAACCATGTCTGCAGCATCATGACCATTGCGGAGACAAGCCGGGCGAACAATCCGGTCGATTCGAGGAATATCCATACTATCCCGATCGCCCTGCTTCTAAAGAGTTCATGCATCAGCATGAGCATTGCCGAAAATGCGATATGAACCAGGATGCACAGCAGGATATAGCCTGCAAACTTTCCCGCATCGCCCCGGGGCAGGCTCACGTATTGCAGGGATCTTCCGCTTATTGCAGCTGTAATTGCCGTAAAGACAAATCTTAAAACAGCAAATTCCAGAATATATATAACAACGATCACAGCGCTGACGGCAATCTTCGATAATGGCATATAGCCCTTGTCCTGAACACATCCGGCCGCGGTCTTTACAAAGCCGTTTCTTGACTCGTTTGTCGCAAATATGACAAGAGCGATCCCAAGGAACATCAGGAGCGTTCCGTCGGTAACAACTCCGAGAAGGGTTGATATCCCGAATTGCTCATATTGATCCTCTGAAGGGATTTCATTAATGTCTATCGATACGGTTACATTTCCGTCTTCATTATAGACTTCCGGCTCATCACTTATTTTCACACCCGAAAGCATAACCTCAAGGACCAGTATGACAGTCACAAATATAGGAAATACATAAAAGGCTTTCGTTCTGAACAGTCTGAACAGATCTGTTTTCAACACCTTAATCATATCACTCCTGCTCCTTTCCCACAAGGTTCAGATAATAGCTTTCCACAGAACCGATCTGTTTTACGATCTCATAAGTCGTGATGCCTTCGGCGGCAAGTGCGAGTGTAATATCTCCGGTTCTTTCGAATTGTTCGTAAATATTGATCTTTCCGTCATCGAGTATCTTCATCTTCGTAAATCCAATCCTTTCGAGCACGGCGGCAGCGGATGAAGGCGAATCGGTCACAAGCTCGATCTTCGATTCGCATTTTTCGTTAAGACCTTCGGCAGTACACTCTTCAAGCAGCTGTCCGTTACTGATTATTCCGTAGCGCGTCGCTGTTTTGGACAATTCATCAAGTATATGGCTTGATATGATAAATGTAGTTCCGTTTTCCTTTGACTGCCTCGTTATCAGATCACGGATCTCCACTATTCCCTGGGGATCGAGTCCGTTGATCGGTTCGTCAAGCACTACTATATCCGGATTTCCGAGAAGAGCTAACGCGATCCCGAGCCTCTGCTTCATTCCGAGTGAATAATCTTTCACTTTTTTCTTTCCTGCCTCCTCAAGCCCTACCAGCCTGATCAGCCTTTCCGCCTCTTCCCTGTCAGACATACCGACAAGCCTGCATTTGATACGCAGATTGGTTTTGGCGTCATACTCCGCAAAATATCCCGGCGACTCTATGAGCATTCCCATCCTTGATGCTACCTCTCCGATCTGTCTTCCTCTTTTTCCGAAAACGGTGTAATCTCCGCCTGTCTGATGCGCCAGACCGCAGATTATCTTCATAAGTGTAGTCTTACCGGCTCCGTTTCGTCCTACAAGCCCGTATATATCCCCCTGGGAAACATGTATCGATACATTGTCCAGGGCTTTCTTACTGCCGTATTGCTTCGACAGATTCATTGTTTCGACTATATTGTTCATATCAAGCCTCGCTCCGTTCAAAAATAATATTAAGCCCTTATGTCCTTTTTCCTTGCAGCAAATATCGCAGTTGTGCAGAATACCGCGATATACAGCAGAATTCTTACCAGATCCTCTGCATTTCCGGATTCTTCCATATTCATTCCGGTAAGCAGCATATATCTTGCAAGATTGAATTCACTGTCGGTAATAAGATAAAAGAGCTGAAGTATGATCTGTTCGAACATACCCGTCCAGAGCATGATTGATGCTATGTAGCACAGAGTCGGACTATTGAACACTTCATACAGCATCAGATCAAGTGCTACGGAAGCAATACCGGTAAGGTACCACAGCAGAAGCTGTATAAGCTCATTTCCAAAAGGTGCGCCGACTATTTTCACTCCCGTGATCGTATTTCCTCCTACCATATAGCCGAATGACATGATCATATATATCGCACAGATCACAATACCGATCACCATCTTTGAGATCGGCAGGATCTGTCTGCCGCTCACATTTCCGGCAAGATTTTTGATAAAACCGTGTTTGTGCTCGCCGCTCCACATGTTTATAAGAACAATATCGGCGGCAATAAATACAAGCATCAGCATATCATTTGTATTGTCTATGATCGTATTGATACCGATCTGTCCTCCGTTGCGGTTACCCACAAATATCGCCATTACAAGAAACATGAAAAAACCGGCAGGCACGGCATACACCATTGGATTATGTATTGCTCTGTAGCAATCGGATGAAAGTATCCTTCTCATATCACTGCTCCTCCTTTCCGGGCACCGATCGTCCGGTCTGTGCTATTCCGGACTTTGACCCGTCATTCCGGGATCTTACCGTATCCGGATCATCGTTGATCTTCACGGTATCAGAACCTGCGGCACTGCCGTTACCTACGAGTCCTATATAATAATTCTCAAGGGTTTCATACTTCTTTACGATCTCAAGTGTAGCGATACCCCGCGCTGCCAGAGCGTTTGTGATATCACCCGTCCTGTCGAGCTGTTCGTAGATCTCTGTCCTGCCGTTATCAAATACCCTGTAATCGCTGAATCCGATCTGCTCAAGCACTGTCGTTGCCGCAGAAGGATTATCGGTTATCAGCTCGATCTTCGATTTGCATTTTTCTTTAAGTGTAACGGCATCGTTTTCCTCGATCAGTCTTCCGTTATCGATAAATCCGAATTTGGTGGCGATCTTGGCAAGTTCATCGAGGATATGGCTGGAAATAAGGAATGTCGTCCCTTCAGAATTCTTTTTTCGGATAAGATCCCTCATGCTGCTTATCCCTTCGGGATCAAATCCGTTGATCGGCTCGTCAAGTATCATGAATCCGGGATTGCCTACAAAAGCCAGCGCGATGCCGAGTCTTTGTTTCATACCGAATGAATATTTTTTCACATGCAGCTTTCCGACGTTTTGAAGCCCTACCATCTCAAGCAGCCTCTTCGGTTCATTCTTATCCCTGATTCCGAATGCCAGGCATTTTATATACAGGTTTTCAAATCCGCTGCAGTCCGGATAATATCCGGGATCCTCTATAAGCAGTCCTCTCTCAAGAGTCTTATTTCCAAGCCTTGCGGGTTCACATCCAAACAGTTTATAGCTGCCGGAGCTCGCATTTGAAAGACCTCCGACTATCTTCATCAAAGTTGTCTTTCCGGCACCGTTGCGTCCGACAAAGCCGTAAATGTCACCTTCGGCAACATGCAGCGATACATTTTCAAGAGCATGTTTCTTACCGTAGGTCTTTGTAAGTCCCTGGGTTTCCAAAATGTAATCCATGTCAACAATCCTTTCCTGTTATGTTTCCTGTTAAAAAGATCAATAAAAAAACAGCCGGATCAACAAGCACACATGTTCCAAAAACAGTGTTTTTGTTTTTCTGACTGTTATGATACATAATAAATATTCAAAAAACGTCAAAAAGAGTTAAAGAAATGTTAAAGAAAATAACTCTTGTCACTTGGCAAGTTTAAAGCCTATGCCCCAGACAGTTTCAATATATTCGGTATCCGTAACGCATTTTATCTTCTTTCTGATGTTGCTGATATGCACATTGATGGTCTTATCCTCCCCGAGGTAAATATCATCCCAGGCATAATCATATATAGCCTGTTTTGAGAAGGCCTTCCCGGGATTCTTGATAAGCAGCTCAAGGATCCTGAATTCATGCTTTGTAAGGTCCAGCGCGGTATTATTTATCTTTACATAATATGCTTCGGGATTTAATTCTATTTCTTTATAAAATAATGATGCACTGTCTTTTTCAGCGTTATCGTGGTCACCGTCTTTTACCGGATGAGAAGCATCCGATCCGTCAGTTACTTCCGATCCGTCAGTTACTTCCGATCCGCTGGTGACTTGCGACGATGATCTTAATTTTTCGAGATGTCTTCTGAGCCTTATCTCAATCCTTACTTCAAGTTCTTTTATATCAAAGGGTTTTGTAAGATAATCGTCCGCTCCGAGCCTTAAAAGCTCGATCTTGGAATCAACGCTGTCCTTGGCGGAAATGACGATGACAGGAATATCGCAAATCTTCTTTATTTCTTTAATAACTTCTTCACCGGGTTTGCCCGGAAGCATAAGGTCAAGAAGAACCAGATCAATACCGCCCTGCTTTACATACAATAATCCCTCTGTACCCGAAAAAGCCTGAATGCAATCATATCCGGCAAGCTTAAGAGCGTCGTGGATCATATCATTAATATAACTGTCATCTTCCGTAATAAGAATGGTCTGTCTCATTTTTAAGCTCCATTTTTTTATCTAAGGCGATAAGGTAAAAAAATAAGGTTCATAAAAGAACCTTACTGATAAAATCTCAACTCCCCGAGTTGGGCTCGAACCAACAACCCTTCGGTTAACAGCCGAATGCTCTGCCATTGAGCTATCGAGGAATGTTTTTTGACTACGATATCGACCCGCTGAGAAAGAAACAGGTGTCTTACGTTACCAGGGAATATGTCAAGGTCAGGAACACAGACCATGAGAACAACTTCCTTCGGTTCTGGCGGTTCAAGAAAAATG
>JAILIQ010000139.1 GCA_024695205.1 Lachnospiraceae bacterium | reverse complement strand
GGATCGATGACCGACGAGGAATCGTAAGCATGCCATATCCTCGGTGCTATCCCGCTGTCATAGCCGCCCTGGTACAGGAGACTGCCGTCGATAAGACTATAAATGTAGAACCGTTGGCTGACGTTCTCCCCGTACATTCCGGTCTGAGCATCTCCCGAGCCGCATACAAGAAGAGGAGTTCCGTCGGGATACAGCGACGCCGTCCCCTTAAAAGTCATGCCGACATAGATCACAGGCCTTGTTTCTTCGCCTGTTTCAAGATCAAGAAATCTGATGCTGCCGTCCATTCCGGGATATATGACTTCGACCAGTCCGTCTTTGTTCTTGGCCGAATCATACATATTCATGGTCTGTTTTACATCGCTGTCCCACTGCATCAGGATCGGCTGTCCTGTCCATCCGTTGCCTGACCAGTAGTCGGACCCGTTGCTCTTAAGTATCTTGCCGGTATTGTAGGTCCATGTCTTCTCAAGCTTTTCTTCATCGATCTTCGACATTCCGACGCTTGTTCCGGTACGCGCATAGTTGCCGCGGAATGTGAGCATTCCGTTTTTCGGCATCCCGTCTGTCACAAATTCTTCTGAAAATGAGATCTTCGCGCTTCTGACATAATCTCTCGTATAAGATGTCTCCCAGTCCTGCAAAGACCGGCCGCCCGCTGCTTCGCCCGCAGCGGGATCTTTTCTGACACTGACCTTAACGATCTCTGTCACACCGTGCGCTTCGGGATCGGTCGCCATTGTCGCAAATGGCACACTGCTGTCCGCTCCCGCTTCATATTCGGGATAATACTCCGCTTCAAGGCTTCCCGCCGCATCATGAAGATAATTGTAAAAATATTTGGGATTTCCGACCTTCACAAGCAGCTTGAATCCGACAAATCCGATAATCAGGACCGCAAGGACCGCTGCGGCCGTTATCAGTATCCGTTTATACTTTCTGATCAATTCCAGTAATCTATCCATTCCGAAAAATAACCACCTGACATTTTTACTGATCGCCCGGCTTTTTCTGCCGGAGCATTTCTCTTTTGGGCCATTATGTTGCTATATTTCACTGTCCGTGAGACTGTCCGAAACCCGGCCGACGCACTAGATCAGCTTGGCCAGATCGCACACATGCGAAACTCCGATCATTTTGATCCTGTCATTCTTGATCGAACGGGCATTGACCTGTGGCAGAATGACTGTATCGTATCCTAAATTGACTGCCTCCGCAACCCTTGCCTCGGCCTGTGATACTCCCCTGATCTCGCCTGTAAGGCCCACTTCGCCGAATACAAGTGAATTCTCGGGCAGAGCCTTATTCTTAAAGCTCGAAAGGATCGCCAGAACGATCGCCAGATCGATCGCAGGCTCGGCAACCCTCATTCCGCCTGCGACATTTACATAGGCATCACAGAAACCAAGCTGCAGCCCCAGACGTTTTTCAAGCACCGCCATTAACAGGTTCACTCTGTTAAAATCCGTTCCGGCAGCGGTTCTTCGTGGCATGTTAAATGTAGTTTTGCACACCAGCGCCTGTATCTCGATGAGGATCGGCCTGGTTCCCTCCAATGAGGCCGCTATCACCGATCCGGGCTCGCCGACCGGATGCCCCTGCAGCATGTATTCCGAGGGGTTTCTGACCTCTCGCAGTCCCGATGAGACCATTTCGAAAACGCCTACTTCATTGGTCGAGCCGAAACGGTTCTTTACGGACCTTAATACCCTGTAAGCCGAGGAATTGTCGCCTTCGAAATAAAGCACCGTATCCACCATGTGTTCGAGAACACGCGGGCCGGCCACAACACCTTCCTTGGTCACGTGTCCGACAATGAATATCGTGATCCCGAGACTCTTTCCGATACGCAGGAGCGCTCCCGTTGTCTCACGCACCTGGCTTACGCTTCCGGGAGAAGCGGAAATATCTTCACGGTACATTGTCTGTATCGAATCGATCACAGCCACGTCCGGTTTTCGCTCCGCAAGCACCTCTTCTATGTTATCAAGGCTCGTCTCGGCAAGCAGCATCAGCTCCCTGCTGAATTTACCGAGCCTGTCAGCCCTCATCTTTATCTGCCTTAACGATTCCTCTCCGGAAATATAGAGCACATTCAGACCCTTTTCCACAAGCACCCTGCAAACCTGAAGGAGCAGTGTTGACTTGCCGATACCCGGATCTCCTCCGACAAGCACCAGCGAAGAATTGACAATGCCTCCGCCAAGTACCCTGTCAAACTCTTCTATTCCGGTAACCGTGCGTGTATCCTCTCTGGCCTCTATCTTTGAAAGCTCAACGGGTACATTTTTTGCTCCCGTCTGAGTTCTCAGTGACGAAGAGTTTTTTGCGGAACCCGGCTTAACACTGACCGGTTCTTCGACAAAACTGTCCCAAGCTCCGCAGGCCGGACATTTGCCGAGCCATTTCGGTGATTCATTTCCGCATTCTTTACAGAAAAATACCGTTTTTGCTTTGGGCATTCTTTAACCTCCTCTTTATGGGAAACTTATCCGAAAACCTTTCCAACCCGGCTCACATTGGCGGGATATGGTGAAATTACCTCAAGAAACATAAGCTCTGCTCGTTTTTTGAGGGATTTCCCGAAGGCAGCCTCCGTGCGGCCGGTTTTCGGACAGTTTCACGGGGATACCGATCTACATTATATTATACATTTTCAGGTCTTACGATTCAAGACCGATTACTTTAATATCCATAGTTGTTCGGGAGTTATTTTCTGACAATTATTCCATTTTTCAAATTATCAGCGTTTATTTAATATTATAAACAAATTATTATCCGTATTGTATGATAGTTTATAAATATTTTAGCACTCACCTATTGACAGTGCTAATAAGATGTGCTATAATGTTTTCAGAACAAAGGAACAGAGGATTCGATGAATCCGTAAAACCCTCCGTCCCAATGCTCATAAGACATATTTAAAAGATATTTTTTATGAGAAGGAGGAATGACCTATGTTGTTACCTAGTATTTTTGGAGAGAACTTATTTGATGACTGGATGGATCTTGGAGATTTCGGTGATATCGACCGTAAGCTTTACGGCAAGCATGCATCGCATGTTATGAAGACCGATGTCAAGGAACACGATGATGCATATGAAGTTGATATCGACCTGCCGGGCTTCAAGAAGGATGAGATCGAGATCAGGCTTGAGAACGGATACCTGTCCGTAAGCGCCTCGAAGGGTCTTGACAAGGATGAAAAGAATAAGAAGGGTAAGGTAATACGTCAGGAGCGCTATTCAGGTTCCATGCAGCGCAGCTTTTATGTAGGAGACAATGTAACTCAGGAAGATGTAAAAGCGAAATTCGAAGACGGTGTTCTGAAACTTACCGTTCCGAAGAAAGAAGCCAAAAAGCTTCCCGATAGCAAGCTTATTTCGATCGAAGGCTGATAAGACAATTTTGCAGCGGATCAGCCCAAAAAGCCAGTCCGCTGCCTGAGCACCCGGTTACCGGGGTTACCGTCCGCAAGACGGCAGCCCCGTTTTTTTATCTGTTTATTCATTCTGGTACTTGTCCAGGATCCTGTAAATATGCAGATACGGGTCGTCTCGCATAGATACGGTTTCACCGAATTCAAGCACCTTTGAGTTCTTATCGGTGACCGGCTCCCACAATGGAAGATCAGCACCGTTGGGATCTCCTGTCTTGGCGAAATTGATCCAGTATTTCTGCATCTTTTCAGACAGTTCAAAATCCGAATCGGTATATACTCCCTTCGCACGCCACAGATTGCCGTAGGCATACGGCATCTCGCCGGCATGGAAATTGCTCAGGGAACGATTCGTCTTTGTAAAATAATACTCGTAAACGGGGCGTTTCTGAGCCGCCATATAATTGCTCCACAGATAATGGCTGTAGGTAAACCATGCGGCACTGTAGACCTCACACAGCGACCCTTTGGCTTCTCCGCCCGCATCGATAATGAATTTCTGATCTCTTGCAATACTTCCGGCAGGTACTTCTGCGGCAAGCTCAGACGCATATTTTCCGGCTATCGGTTCCAGAAGGGAAACATAATTGTCATTTGTAGCCTTATAGCTTAGCAGGAAGGCATCGCCTTCCTTGGCGTTAAAGCCGTTTAAAAGCGCTTCTTCATGGTTTTCGCCTTTTTCATAGGTCAGATAAGGCTGTTCGACGATCGCATAACCGTCGACAGTCATCGAACTGTTGGCGGTCTTCGTCGTAACAAGCTTTTCGGCGGAAACCTTACGCAGATCCGCGATATTCGAAGCATTAAATTCTTTTAGGATATCCCTGCCTGTCTTTAAGGCATCCTCCATCGACCTGAAGGTATGGTAGGGCTTTTTTTGAAGGACAGAGCTGCTCTCCGCTATCGCGCGTCTGAACATCCCCTTAGTAAGCGGTGATACACATAACGCATTTACGCTTGATGATCCGGCAGATTCTCCGGCGATCGTGATATTGTCGGGATCTCCGCCGAAGGCAGCGATGTTTTCATGCACCCATCGCAGAGCGGCTATCTGATCGAGCAGACCGTAATCACCGGTCGTTCCGTTTTCGGATTCCGCTGCAAGCTCTTCATTGGCCATATAGCCGAATATTCCGAGTCTGTAGGCAAAGTTGACAAATATCACGCCCTGTTTGGCAAAATCATCTCCCCTGTATTCCGTGTAATATGACTGCCCGGTGGTCAGCGAACCCCCGTGGATAAAGAACACTACAGGAAGCTTTTCTCCCGAATGATCCGCAGGACGGTAGATGTTCAGATACAGGCAGTCTTCACTGCGTGCCTCCTTATAGTTGTCAAAGAGACTTATATCATACCGGTGAAATCCCAGAATACGGTAAAGCGAACCGTAAAGAGGAGAATTGACATTCTGCATTGCCATCGGTCCGTATGTATCACAGGCAAGAACGCCATCGTAATCATCCGGTTCAACAGGTTCTTTCCAGCGCAGTTCTCCGACAGGAGGCTTGGCATAAGGGATGCCGGCATAGATCTCTACCGTATGTTCCTTATTGTAAACGCCTGTAAGCTCTCCCTGCGCAACTCTGACGACACCTGTCTTTTCGACACCGAAGCCTTCAACGGCAGGAACCCGTTTAGCCGGAGGTGCCGTCAGAAAATATATCAGTACCAGTGCGCAAAGAAAAATTGCCCATGATAATACCTTTTTTGTTTTTTTGCGCAGAAAAATGAATGCTGTAATAACAGCCGCCGCAAGTATCCATCCGATGATCGTATTCTTTGAGAATTCAAGAAGAATAAAAAACAGGATAGATATAATGCCAAGTCCTATACAAAAGCCTGCTTTAGAATGTTTTTCCGTCATTTGCCACTTTTACCTCTTAAATAAATATAAAAGTCAGACATTCTCTCAGACTGTAAGAGCATCGATCGCAGCCAGTTCATCGTCTGTAAAGGCTGTGTTTTCGATCGCTTTTATATTGTCGAGTATCTGTGAAGGACGTGAAGCGCCGATCAGGATAGTTGTTACGATACCGTCACGAAGTATCCATGCAAGCGCCATCTCGGCAAGCGTCTGTCCCCTGCCCGCTGCGATCTCGTTCAGTTTCCTGATGTTTCCAAGTTTTTCATCGGTCAATTGTGATTCCTTAAGGAAACGTCCGTCCGTCTTTACACGGCTGTCCTCAGGGATCCCGTTAAGATAGCGGTCTGTCAGCATTCCCTGTGCAAGCGGTGAGAAGCAGATGATTCCCTTTCCGAGTCTGTATGAAGTATCCTTCAGACCGTTCTTCTCTATCGTACGGTCCATCATATTATAACGGTTCTGATTGATAACGAAGGGAACATGCAGTTCATCAAGGATTCCCGATGCCTTTTCAAGAGTAGGACCGTCATAATTGGACAGACCGACATACAGTGCTTTTCCGCTGCGTACGGCCTGTGCAAGAGCCTCCATGGTCTCCTCGAGAGGAGTTTCGGGATCGGGTCTGTGATGATAGAAAATATCCACATAATCAAGTCCCATTCTCTTAAGCGACTGGTCAAGGCTTGCAAGCAGATATTTCCTGCTGCCGTGATCGCCGTAGGGACCCTTCCACATTTCATAACCGGCCTTTGTTGAAATGATCATCTCATCACGATAAGGCAGAAAATGCTCTTTCAGTATCCTTCCGAAATTGATCTCTGCGCTTCCGGGTTCGGGTCCGTAATTATTGGCAAGATCAAAATGAGTTATACCGTTGTCAAATGCCGTAAAGCACATCTGCTCCATATTGGAGTATACTCCGGTATCTCCGAAATTATGCCATAACCCCAGTGAAACTGCCGAAAGCTTAAGTCCGCTCTTTCCGCAGCGGTTATAGACCATTTTGTCGTACCTGCTGTCATTTGCTGTGTACATTGTCACACCCCCTGAAAAAATATACTTGAAAGCCTTCCTGCGGCTGACTGCCGAATGCGGCTTATCTGACAATATATCACAATTTGAACAGGTATTCGAGTCAGTTTTGGCGATTTTATAATTTCTTTATAATTTTCCTGTTGACAAATCCAATTTAATTGTGTACAATTCAAATTGTCAAAAATAAGTTGCGCGCAATTAAATAAAGGGGCGCTAAGATTTCATCAAAGGAGGTTATTTAACATGGCAGACATTTATAACATTTCGGTAAAAGACAATAAAGGCAACGACGTAAGCTTATCGGACTACAAGGGCAAGGTACTCCTGATAGTAAATACCGCTACAGGCTGCGGCTTCACTCCCCAGTATGAAGGTCTCGAGGCACTGTATGAGAAGTATCGCGACAAAGGATTTGAGATCCTTGACTTCCCCTGCAACCAGTTCGGCAACCAGGCTCCCGGATCCGACGCAGAGATCCACAGCTTCTGCACACTTACGTATAAAACACAGTTCCCCCGCTTCGCCAAGATCAATGTAAACGGCGATGAAGAGGCTCCGCTTTATACTTATCTTAAGTCACAGCAGAAGGGCTTCCTCGGAAGCAAGATCAAGTGGAACTTCACCAAGTTCCTTGTAGACCGCGAAGGCAATGTTATCGCAAGATTCGCTCCCACAGACAAGCCCGAGGATCTTGATAAGAAGGTAGCTGCTGTTCTGTGATCATTATGGTCGTACATTCGGTTAGGAGGTTTTATCTGCACCATGAACGAGAACTATGAATCCCTTAAACTGGGGAATCAGCTGTGTTTTCCGCTTTATGCCTGCGCCAAGGAGGTCGTAAGGCATTACAAGCCCTATCTGGATGAGCTTGACCTTACATATACGCAATACATCACAATGATGGTATTATGGGAATACCGGACACTCAACGTAAAAGAGCTGGGAGAAAAGCTGTATCTTGATTCCGGAACCCTCACCCCGGTTCTCAAAAAGCTTGAGAGCAAAGGATACATTACCCGTGAGCGTTCCGAAAAAGACGAACGCAATCTCGTAGTGAGCATAACAAAAGCCGGTGAGGATCTTCGTTCACAGGCACTGACCATCCCCCCTAAGATGTCAGCCTGCGCGAACATCTCACCCGAAGAAGCAATGGTCTTATACAAGCTTCTGTATAAGCTGCTCGGCAATATGACCGAGTCCGACACTTAAAATGAACTGATCATTACAGATCATTAATCCCAAATCAAAAAAAACAATATCAGGAGGAAAAAATCATGGCAGAAGTAATCATCAACGAAAACAATTTTGAAGAAGAAGTATTAAAGAGCGATATTCCGGTTCTGGTAGATTTCTGGGCAACCTGGTGCGGTCCCTGCAAGATGCTTGCACCCGTTATCGAGGCGATCGCAAATGATCATGCCGGTGAGATCAAGGTTTGCAAGGCAGATGTAGATGAGAATGGCGAGCTTGCCGAGAAGTACGGCATTTCCAGCATTCCTACAGTTCTCCTTTTCAAAAACGGCGAAGCCGTAAAGCGTTCCGTAGGTTCAAAGAGCCGCGGAGAGATGGAGAAATTCATCGCAGGATAATGTTCCGAAGAGATCCTGTACGATTATTGATAAATCGAGCAGGCTTGCGCCGGGGCATTCGTTTATCGCATAAAAACTCCCGGACAGTCACACATAAGCAGTTCTGTGGCAGTCCGGGAGTTCTTTTATTATATTACCGCCTCCTTTTCCCGGATACAGCGGTCCGATATTCATACATCGGTCAGTGTTGCAAGCATGACGGCCTTGATCGTGTGCATGCGGTTTTCGGCTTCGTCGAAAACGATCGATGCGGGAGATTCAAATACTTCGTCGGTCACTTCCATACAGTCGATACCGAATTTCTCATAAATCTCGCGGCCGATGCCGGTATTCAGATCGTGGAATGCGGGCAGACAGTGCATGAAACGGCACTGCGGTCCGGCTGCTTCCATTATATCCGTCGTAACACGATAAGGAGAAAGGTCTCTGATCCTTTCTTCCCAGGCAGAAGCAGGCTCTCCCATCGAAACCCACACATCTGTATAGATCACATCGGCATGCTTGACAGCCTTCATCGGATCAGTCGTAAATACGATCGTTGCACCGTTTTCTGCGGCAATACTGCGGCATTTTTCGATCAGCTTCGGATCGGGGAAATACCTTTCATTCGAGCATCCGACAAAATGCATCCCCATCTTGGCGCAGCCTACCATCAGCGAATTGGCCATATTGTAACGGGCGTCGCCCATAAATACGAGCTTGCGTCCTTTCAGGTTTCCGAAATGCTCTCTTATAGTCAGGAAATCCGCCAGGATCTGAGTGGGATGGAATTCATTGGTCAGACCGTTCCAGACAGGCACTCCCGAATATTTTGCCAGATCATCCACAATTTCCTGACCGTATCCGCGGTATTCTATGCCCTCGAACATACGCCCGAGAACCCTCGCCGTATCGGCTATGGATTCCTTTTTGCCTATCTGTGATCCTGACGGATCGAGATATACGGGGTGCAGTCCAAGGTCCGAAGCCGCAACCTCAAATGAACAGCGGGTCCTGGTACTTGTCTTCTCAAAGATCAGCGCGACGCTCTCTCCGTGGAAAACACGGTGATCCACATGATTGTGCTTCTTTTCCTTCAGATCGGCTGCCAGATCGAGCAGTCCTTCTATCTCTTCGGCACTGAAATCAAGTAATTTTAAGAATGACCTTCCCTTTAAATTCAACGACATAATCTCCACACTCTCCTTCCTTCGCTTTAAGTTAACATGCACAGTCAGTCAGAACTGCCTGTATTTAAGGAAAATATCCGTGTAACACAACACACGCGACGGTTCACTCCCACCGCGTGTGTCAATATCATTTTTCTTTCTGCCGTTCCGGGCACATGCATCCGATCACAGTTTTCCCTGCTCCCTGAGTGCCTGAACGGTAGTGGGAAGTCCCCACAGATTGATAAAGCCTGCTGCCTGGTTCTGGTCATAATCACTCTCGCCGAAGGTAACAAGATTCTCCGAATACAGCGAGTACGGTGATGTAGTTCCTGCGGGAATGATATTGCCCTTATAGAGCTTCAGTTTAACCGAACCGGTCACATACTTATTCGATTCATTTGCAAATGCGGTAAGTGCCTCCTGCAGAGGTGAATACCACTTGCCGTTGTAAATAAGATCGGCATAGTCTACAGCAAGCTTCTGCTTAACATGAAGGGTATCCTTATCGACAGTGATCATCTCAAGCTGCTCATGAGCCTTGTAAAGGATGGTTCCGCCGGGTGTCTCGTAAACTCCGCGGTCCTTCATTCCGACAAGACGGTTCTCAACTATATCGATGATACCGATTCCGTTCTCGCCGCCGATCTTATTGAGCTTCTCAATGATCTTCGATGCCTTCATCTTCTCTCCGTCGATCGCAACGGGAGCACCGGCTTCAAAATCTATGGTAACATATGCAGGCTCATCGGGAGCCTTTACAGGCGATACGCCCATCTCAAGGAAACCGGGCTTGTCATAATCGGGCTCATTGGCGGGATCCTCAAGATCCAGACCCTCATGTGAAAGATGCCACAGGTTCTTATCCTTGGAATAGTTGGTCTCACGTGAGATCTTCAGCGGTACATTATGTGCCTCTGCATAATCGATCTCCTCGTCACGGGACTTGATATCCCATTCTCTCCAGGGAGCGATGATCTTCATTCCGGGTGCGAAACGCTTGATAGCAAGCTCAAAACGTACCTGATCGTTACCCTTGCCCGTTGCGCCGTGGCAGATAGCGTCTGCGCCCTCGGCAAGTGCGATCTCGGCAAGCTTCTTGCCGATCACAGGTCTTGCAAATGCAGTTCCCAGCAGGTATGTCTCATACTTGGCATCCATTTTGAGTGCGGGGATGATGATGTCGTCAACCATCTCATCAACGAGGTCTGCTACGATAAGCTTGGAAGCACCTGTCTTTAAAGCTTTCTCCTCAAGTCCCTCAAGTTCGTCGTTCTGTCCTACATTGCCCGCAACCGCGATGATCTCGGGATTGTTGTAGTTCTCCTTCAACCACGGAATGATGATCGAAGTATCAAGTCCTCCCGAGTATGCCAGAACTATTTTTTTGATATTGCTCTTGTCAACCATTTCGAATCGCTCTCCTTTTTCCTTGTATTTATGTCATTTTTTTATTTTCAGACTTTTATGATCTTAACCGGTATGGCCTTTTCAGGCTTTTATGATCTTAACCGGTATGGTCTTTTCAGGCTTTTACGATCTTAACCGGTATGGCCTTTTCCGCATCCGCGTCAACCGAGAGAACCAGTTTTCCGCCAAGATTGGTCTTGATAAGGCCCAGCATCTCATCATTGACATAAGCCTTATATTCCGTATCGGGCTCAAGTTCAAGCGTTATCTGTATGTCCGAAGCGCCTGTGACCGAGAATGTGACCGTATCGGCACTCTCTTTATAATCAAATACGGCTGATCCCGGAACCGATTCATAAACAAAGGTCTCGTTTCTCTCAAGCTTGGTTATCTCGTTAAAAGTCTTGATCTTGTACAGATCGCCGTTGTGCTTGAAATCCGCAAGCTTTTTCTTCTCCTGTAACGAGAAATCACCGAAACTGAGTCCACCGTCAGCTTCACTTCTGATCAAAGTATCAACTGTTTTCATTTTGTTGCCCCTCCTGGCAGCTAATAATGAATTATGGAGAACGGATACTCCCGTCCGCCCCGCAATGGTCACATGTCACCGCAAGCGGCATATCTACGCGACCGGATGCATTAACCGGTTACAGCAGGCGTACTGCACATTCGTCTGCCTCACCGGCAGCAACAGAAATCGTATACACATGATATCACATAGATTCTCAAAGGTCAAAGCATTTTCACAACGCTTTTATCTCTTTTTTCTGACCTTGAATTCAACGGCTTTTTTGTCATCGTTGTAGCTTACCGTAACCGTATCCCCTTCGGAAGCCTTGCCCGCAAGTATCTCTTCGGCAAGCTTGTCCTCAAGCTCGGTCTGTATCGCGCGCCGCAGAGGTCTGGCACCGTACTTCTCATCAAATCCCTTTGCCGCGATATATGAGTTGAAGCTCTCGTCCACCTTAAGCTTCAGGCTCATCTCTTCCATCGCCCGTTTTATGATCCTGTCGGTCATGATCGTAACGATCTGCGAGATATCGTCTCTTGTAAGAGAATGGAATACGATGATCTCATCGATCCTGTTGATGAATTCGGGTTTAAAGATGCGCTTTACTTCATCAAGCACACCCTCCTTCATCCTCTTGTAGTCGGCCTGTGCATCTGCCTGAGAGGCAAATCCGAGCTGTTTCGGGCTGATGATCGCCTGTGCGCCTGCATTGGATGTCATGATGATGATCGTATTCTTGAAGCTTATCTTTCTGCCCTGTGCATCGGTAATATGCCCGTCATCGAGCACCTGGAGAAGTATGTTGAATACATCGGGATGGGCCTTTTCAATCTCGTCAAACAGAACGACAGAGTACGGATGACGCCTGATCTTCTCGGAGAGCTGTCCGCCTTCTTCAAAGCCCACATATCCGGGAGGCGACCCGATCATCTTGGAAACGCTGTGTTTCTCCATATATTCGGACATATCGACTCTTATTATCGAATCTTCTGTTCCGAACACGGCTTCCGCAAGAGCTTTCGAAAGCTCTGTCTTTCCGACACCCGTAGGTCCGAGGAACAAAAACGAACCTGTCGGACGGTTGGGGTCTTTTAAGCCTACCCTGCCGCGTCTGATAGCCTTTGCGATCGCGGCTACGGCTTCTTCCTGACCGATAACGCGCTTGTGCAGGGTATTTTCAAGCTGCATGAGCCTCTCGCTCTCGCCCTCTTCAAGCCTGGTCACGGGGATCTTGGTCCAGCCGGAAACAACCTGCGCTATGTCGCCCTCGGTAACGGTCAGGCGTCTTTCGGTCTGGGCAAGCTGCTGTTCGGCATCGATCTTTTCGATCTCCTTAATGATCCTGCTCTGTTTCTTCTTGATCGCTCCGGCCTCTTCAAATGCCTCGTTCTTTATGGCTTCTTCCTTCTGTCCGGCCAGGACCTTAAGCTTCTCTTCAAGCTTCTTTTTCTTGGGAGATGCTTTGTAAACGGTCAGAGACAGTCTTGCGGATGCCTCGTCCATAAGGTCAATCGCCTTGTCAGGCAGGAATCTGTCATTGATATACCTTGATGACATCTTGGCTGCGGCTTCAAGAGCACTGTCCGTGATATTGACATTATGATGGTCCTCGTACTGCTTTCTCAGACCCTTTAAGATCTCTATCGTTTCCTCAACGGTCGGCTCTTCAACTGTCACCTGCTGGAAACGCCTCTCAAGAGCGGCATCCTTCTCGATATATTTGCGATACTCGTCAAGCGTGGTAGCACCGATCAGCTGAAGTTCGCCACGTGAAAGCGACGGCTTCAGTATGTTCGACGCATCAAGCGCACCCTCCGCGCCTCCTGCTCCTATGATCGTGTGGAGCTCATCAAGGAAAAGCATTACGTTGCCGGCACTGATCACTTCGGAAATGACCTTTTTGATCCTCTCCTCAAATTCGCCTCTGTATTTCGAGCCTGCGACCATACCCGACAGATCGAGTGTCACCACCCTCTTGTTCTGCACCGTCGCAGGAACGTCACCGTCGACAATACGTCTTGCCAACCCTTCGACAATGGCTGTTTTTCCGACACCGGGCTCTCCGACCAGGCACGGATTGTTTTTGGTGCGGCGGCTTAATATCTGGATTACTCTCTCGATCTCATTCTCTCTTCCGACAACCGGATCAAGCTTTCCGTCGCGTGCAAGTGCCGTCAGATCCCTGCTGTACTGGTCAAGCGTGGGTGTTGCGGTCTTTTCCTTCACACTGCCGCCGGCTGCCTTAAGATCGTTCTTTAACTGGTTGATATCCACACCGATCGCAGCCATGGTATCGTAGAAAAGCTTCTGGATGTTGACGCCGATCGTGTTGAGCAGTCGTACCGCAATGCAGTCACCCTCACGCAGTATCGCGATCAGAAGATGCTCTGTTCCGACTTTTTTGGACTTTAACTTGGCCGCCTCCTGAAAGCTTCTGTCAATGACTCTTCTGGCTCTGGGCGTCAGATTCTGGCTTTCCGCCAATCCGACCCTTGTTCCCGGGGATATCAGCTGGTTGACCAGCTCAAGCAGCTTATCCTCGTCAACCAGATTCTCTTCAAGCACCTTGGCCGCAACTCCCTCGGACCTGGTCAGTCCGATCAGAAGATGCTCGGTACCGATGTAATTATGAGCAAGCCGCGCTGCGACATTGCCGGCCTGATTCAGAGCCTCTCTGGCCTGTTCCGTAAATCTGTCTTCCATCTTTCCTTAACCTCTCTTAAATCTCATCTTTTCCCTGTTTCAGTTTCGGAAGCTTTTTATTCAGATGCATCGCTCTTACTTCGTCAATGGTATTCTGGTCGTCATCGCATTTGTATTCCTTGATCAGCCTTGCGGGTCTCATCTCTATCATGAGGCGGTGCAGCTCCATGCCTCCGGGTGAAAGTCTTATAATGCCCATATCCGCTCCGAGTTTTAACTGTGCGAGCAGCATCAGCGAATCATCCAGGGTTATTTTCCTGGCATATTTCAAAACTCCGTATGAGCGGAATATCTTGTCCTCAAGATCCGTCCTCTCGTTCTCGAGCATCGAATCGCGTCTCTTTCGCTCAAGCTCCACGATCTGGCCCGTGATCTGATCCAGATTGTCTATGATATCGATCTCCGAAAGCCCGAGCGTTCTGCGGTTGGAAATATCAAACATCAGGGCGGCGCCCTTGCCGGTATCGGATACGACAGGTTCTATTGCCACACCGAATTTGCCGACTTCGTCCCTGATCGGCTGGATCTTCGCGGACATCGCAAGTGCCGGCAATGAGAGCTGATAGGTTGCTTTAAGCCCTGTTCCCACATCCGCCGCAGAGGATGTCAGAAATCCGTATCTTTCACTGTATGCGTATTTGAGCTCACTGTCAAAGAAATTGTCGATCCTGTCCGATACCTTATACGCCTCACGCAGGTTGTTACCGGCTTTTATCACCTGTATCTTGATATGATCGGCTTCGTTTATCATGATGCTGACGCTCTCATCCTCAGAAAGGATAAGACCGGTTCCCTGCTTTTTGTTCTTCAAAGCCTGGGAAACTGCGCCGCTTTCTACAAGCGTCTCCTGCTCCGTCTCCGGCAGTCTGCTGAAGGTACAGGAGTAGTAGTCTTCGCACTCACGCCCCGCAAGCCCCGGAGTCAGCGCCCTTACCTTTTCTACAAGCCTGATCGCGTCATCGCTTGCCAGTCTTCCGGAAAAATCAAAATCCGCAAGATTACGCGAGAGCACCACCCTGCTTGATACGACGACGTCATCATAGCCCTCGGTATTCATATACCATTTGTTGTATTTTTCATTCATAATCGATCTCCTGTGGAGAGAAGCTGACCCGGCTTATTTTCTCTCCAGGTCATGTATCCGGTCACGCAGTCTGGCTGCCTCCTCATAATCCTCGGCCTTGACCGCTTTTTCCATCTTCCTGCGGAGTGCGGCGATCTCCGGTGTATCCTGAACTTTTCTCCCGGCAGTCCCGGATGTTCCGGATGTATTGGCCGTCCCGACCGTATCGACATCTCCGACCGCTGCTGTAGTTCCCGCCTTCCTCTTCCGTCCGGACGCTTCTGCGCCGGTCTTTCCGGCTCCTGTGCTGTTAGCGGTTTTACTGTTCTTACCGTTCTTCCGGGTCTTCTCTGTTTCTTCATTCTTACCGGTTTTACTGTTCTTTCCGGTTTTACCGGTTTCTGTATTGTTACTGTTTTTCCGGGTTTCTTCGCTTTCTCCGGTCTCTCCGGCTCTTCCGGATACCTTTCCGGAATCAGTCTTTCTGCGTCTCTTTGCAGCGGTATCCGCTTCCTCCGGCCCGCTCCGGCCCAGAATATCGTCTATGGTCCCTGCGGTACCTATCACATTGCCCGTAATATTCTCTGTATCGCTGCCGTCCTTGTCCTGACCGCCCTGTGCGGCTGAAGGGTCATACTTTAAGGGTTCGAAATATACGGCATTCATCGGTCTTTTGGCTTTATTCTCAACAGCTCCCTGAAGGGTCCTCAGGTTTTTGTCAAGTATCGGTGCAAATGCACTGTAGCAGTTCGGACAGCCCAGCCTTCCTGTTTTGGCAAATTCGGAAGCTGTCATACCGCATCTTCCGCAGATCGATTCCTTCTGCTGCATTGCCCCGATCCCTTTTGCAAAGCTCTGCAGCAGGCCCGAG
>JAILIQ010000134.1 GCA_024695205.1 Lachnospiraceae bacterium | reverse complement strand
TATTTTTGAAGTGACATATCATCTATAATATAGGATAACTAACTATGTGCCCTGTAAAAAAAACAGGGGCATAAAAACAGGAGGAGGTATTATGAATCAGGAAAAGACATCAGGTGAAAAATTTTCCGGCATTCTGTATGTAGTAGCCAGGGTGATAGCTCTGCTTGCAGTATGTTCTATGTTTTTCACGGCATTCAATCCTGCATATGTCTTCACGAAGGTCGGAGGTTCCAATCTTGTCAACTCGACTTCGCTGTTTACGGCAGCGGTCTCAAGTGACAGTATACTAACCTCTGTTATTCGTGCAGCCATAGACAAGGGTGTATTGGACGGCGGTCCGTTCACTCTGCTCCGCGCCGCAAGTATCGTTTTGTTTATCGGTATCGTTGTGGCAGGCGTTGCTGCGTGTATGTCTGTCGGAAACATGAGAATGAAGCATCTCGCAAACAAGATCCTTATGGGCGGTGGTCTGCTTATCGCTCTTGGTGCTGTTCTGATCATTGTTTTCCATAACGGTGCATCAGAAATGGTCCATGAAACCGCGTTTGAAGGAGAAGCTTACAAGGTTTCCATGGCTGTTGAGACCGATAAGACTACATTCACAGTCGGCGGCAAAACACTTACAAAGGATGATGTCGACGACAAGGATACCTATGCCCTCACTATCCAGAATCTTACAGGTAAGGATATGACAGGCTGGGCTGTCGAGATCACGGTCGGAGAAGGCTATGATATCGCCAATGTATTAAATGTTGACCAGTGGGCAAACCTCGTAAAGAGAAAGCCTTACGGCTACTCATATAATTACAGCATTCAGGGTGACAAGCTTGTCATCACTCCGGACAATTATAAGCTCACTGAAGAGGGACTTGTAAAGGAGGGTGAATCAAAAACACCCGAGGCTGCAAACATGCCCGCAGGACAGATGAAGATCACTTTGGTTGCCAAGGGTCTGTCGGCAGATATGGATATCGTCGTTACAGACGGTACTCAGGATGTACAGAATGATTATCACTTCCCATGGCCCGTTATTATGTACCTCGTTATCGGTATCATAGTGATCCTTGCAGGTCTTCTCTGTGATCTTCTCATTGGAAGAACACCCGCGGGACAGTCATACGGCATGGAGACAAAGTATCAGCTGTTCATCATGTTCATACCTTTCCTCATGCTCATCTTCGCATTCTCATATCTGCCCCTTTATGGTTGGCGATATGCATTCTTCGAAGAAGGAACGACATTCAAGCCCGAAGAGTTCGTCGGATTTGCACACTTTACAAAGCTTTTTGCTACAGCGGAGTTCAGAAACCGTTTCTTCAGGGTTATGACCAACACCCTTGCAATGTCAGGTCTCGGCCTTCTTACAAGCTGGCTGCCCATGGCATTTGCGATCTTCTTGAACGAGATCAAGAACTCTAAGTTCCGCCGCGTGGTTCAGACACTTTCAACTATACCGAACTTCATTTCGTGGGTTTTAGTATATGCGATCGCGTTCTCGATCTTCGCAACAGACGGTCTTATAAATAACCTTCTCGGAACAAGCCATGCGTTCCTGATGGATGACAGCCATCTTTGGCTCAAGATGCTCCTTTGGGGAACATGGAAGGGCATAGGCTGGAGTGCCATCATCTACATTTCCGGTATCGCAGGTATCGACCAGCAGCTTTACGAAGCGGCTTCGATCGACGGCGCGGACCGTTTCCAGAGAATGTGGCATATCACATTGCCGGGCCTTATGCCGACATACGTTGTTATGCTCGTTATGTCAATAGCCGGAATCCTGAGCAATGGTATGGATCAGTATTTGGTATTTTCAAATGCAAAGACGCAAGGTCCTCTTGAAGTCCTGGATCTGTATACCTATAACCTTGGTATAAACGGCGGACAGATCGCACTTTCAACTGTTGTGGGTATGGGCAAATCGATAATCAGTATCATACTCTTCTTTGTTGCCAATACCGCCGCTAAGAAGATCCGTGGAAACGGAATCGTTTAAGGAGGAGGTGAATAATAATGGCAAAAATGACAGAACTTGAAAAACAAAATGCTAGACTTGAAAAGCAGTACTACAAGACCCATAAGCGTATTTATAAGCTTTCGGGCGGTGATATCGCATTTAATATTATAAACTATCTCTTCTTTGCGCTGTTCGCATTTACCTGTATATTCCCGTTTTATTATCTGTTCATACAGACTATATCGGGACGTGAGCTGGTTACAAAGGGTGCCATAAACTTTATCCCCAGAGCTATTCAGTTCAAGAACTACACGGACATCCTAAATAATGAGCCCATCCTTACGGCCTTTGGTGTATCGGTTGCACGTACACTCATCGGTACGACCCTTTCGGTGCTCGCATCCGGTCTCATAGGTTACCTTGTAACACAGGAGAGAATGTGGCACAGAAAATTCTGGTATCGTTTCATGATAATTACCATGTATTTCAACGCAGGTATGATCCCCTGGGTAATGAACATGAGACTTCTCGGACTGACAGGCAACTTCCTTGCATATATCATTCCGGGTATAGTTGCTCCGTATAATATAATTCTGGTAAAGACATACATAGAGTCGATACCTGGTGAACTTGAAGAAAGTGCATTCATCGACGGTGCCGGTTACATGACGGTGTTCAGAAAGATCATATGGCCTCTTTGCAAGCCGATCCTTGCTACCATAGCGATATTCGGTGCGGTAGGTCACTGGAACTCATTTACCGATTCACTTATGTTGATGAATGACACACCTAAGCTCTACACATTGCAGCACCTGTTGTACAATTACCTGAATCAGTCGGCTGCTCTTCAGGCGGCAATGCAGAACGGACAGGCGATCCCTACGGAACAGCTCAATTCCACCATCGTACAGTACACTGTATCCATGGTTACCGTTATCCCGATCCTGTTGGTTTATCCGTTCCTTCAGAGATATTTTGAGAAGGGTATCATGCTCGGAGCGGTCAAAGGTTAATGTTTTTAAGCGTATTAATACAAGGAGGAGAAAAAAATGCGCAAATCAACAAAAAAACTGGTTGCAATTGGACTTGCCGCAACCATGTCAGTAGGAAGCCTTGCAGGATGTTCATCCAGCAGCAAGGACAGCAACAGTTCTTCTGAAGCAAGCAAGGATTCCGAGTCAAAGACTTCTGATTCAACAGAAGGCAGCAAAGATGCGGACGCTACAAAGGCGGATCCCTCAAAGGTTGATGAATCAACAGAGGGTGAGACATTCCCCGAAAAGGTAGACAACTTTGTACCGCCCACATACGATCCGGTATATGTTCCGGATGAGCCCGTTAAAATCGAGATCTTCAGTCAGGTGGCAAACTACTCGGGCGAGCAGCAGGGCTGGAGCGCACAGGTACTTAAGGATAAGTTCAATGTTATCGTAAACATTGTACACGATCCCGACGGAAACCAGCTCACGACCCGTATGCAGACAGGTAACCTCGGCGACATAATCGTACTCGGAGACCGTGGTGATGATTATGATACAGCCGTAAAGAACGGATATTTCTTAAACTGGAACAAGGATGATCTCCTTGCAACATACGGTTCATACATGAACGAGCATTTCGCTGATGCTCTTTCATATAACGCATCAATGAATGACGGTATCTGCTATGGCTTCTCGGGATCTGTTTCAATGGAAGGCAGCTCGAACGAGCAGGGTATCATCTACACATGGGATA
>JAILIQ010000124.1 GCA_024695205.1 Lachnospiraceae bacterium | reverse complement strand
AATATGGATTACGGCAGAGTGCTTGAAAATATTGTAGCTATCGAACTGCTTCGCCGTGGCTATGAGGTTTACGTCGGTGTTCTTTACAAGAAAGAAGTTGACTTTGTAGCAATCAAGCGTGATGAGAAGCTGTATATTCAGGTTTCGGATAATATCACCGATGATAAAACTTTTCAACGTAAAGTATCATCGCTACTGTCCGTTAAGGATGCTTATCCCAAGATGCTGATTGCAAGGACACGCCACGATGTCTATCAGTATGAAGGCATAAAGGTCATTGACTTTTCGGATTGGCTCACAAACACATAATACGTTCTGCTTCCCGAATTTATAAAAATCACAAGTTTGGGAAGTAGATAGCAAACATTAAAATATTGATTTTATAACAGCGATAAGGCGTTATGAGTAGAAATACTTGCGACGCCTTTTTTAGTGCTATTCAGGGGTGGAAAGTATATGAGATGGTAGATAACATCGCAAATATTCAACTAATAGTCGAAAAAACTATTGACAGGTAGAGAATGAGGCTGTGTTATGAAACCGACTAAGAGTCGATTTTGAGTTTGATTCTATGGAAAGGACTGGATATGAAAAAGGGAGAAAGAAGAAAGCAGGAGTTACTAAAGATTGCACACCGGATGTTCATAGAAAAAGGCTATGAGAATACAAGTATTGATGAGATCATCGCCGAAGCGGGTATTGCGAAGGGCAAATATTATTACTACTTCGAGAGTAAGGAGGCGACTTTGGAAGCTGTTATCGACTTGATGATCGAAGAAGCGGTAGATAGGGCAAAAGAGGTGGAAGAGGCTGTTCCCCTTTTGACAGAGGTTGTGAAGGAAGGGATTTCGCAGGGGATAGTTAACTGTACCAATATAGAGGAGAGAGTTATATGGAGATTCCGGACACAGCGGATTTATATATATATTCATGATACTCGTTCCGTGGAATATGAAGAGTACGATCGAAGCCCCTGAATTTATCACGTATATGGGAATTGGCGAGAGCCAGGTCCGTATCGACATCAGGCAGAACGAAAATGACAGAGAGATAGCGCTGTCAGTCCTTAATGCAGAAGAGATGGGTGTAAAGCCGGGAGAAACGGTTATAGTCCATAGACTGATGAAGGATACAGGAAACCATTGAAAAGAGCCTGTTCGTTGCATCCGCCTTGCAGCTTGCACAGCTTTTTCAGAATGTGCAGCCGCAGGCAGCACCGCAGGAAACGTCACTGGAAGACGACGAGAACTTTGACGCGGCAATGGACTTTATTAACAGCTTGTAAAATCAAATTGAATTCCGGGACTTCTATTGACGATGTATCGGTCAACCGTTATAATAATAGCAAAGGCAGGTGAATTACCATGACAATACAGGAGATGCTGAAAGAAAACAATATGTCCGTTTACAAACTGTCAAAGGCAAGCACAGTTCCCTATGCAACATGCAATGATATTGTAAGCGGCAAAGCTCAGCTTGAAAAGTGCAGTGCAGAAACTGTGTATAAGATTGCACAGACACTGAATGTCTCCATGGAGTCAATCCTCGCTCCGTGTTTTGTCAAACGAAGCAGTTTTGAAAACTTCAAAAGCACGATATGCCATCGCGTGAAAGAGCTGGGCGATATTGATTTCATTATAGATACTTTGGAGAGCCAGGATATCCGTATGTATTTTGAACGGAAATGGTATCCGGAAAGTCTGTATCTTCTTGCCATGCTCGATTATATCAGCAGAGAAAATGACGTTCCCCTTTGCGACGAATATGACGATCTTCGCCGGTGCAGATTGGAAAATACCATATATCCGTCAAGTGTTCTCGCTATGTCGGCGGCATCTAAAAAAGATGATGAATTAAGATGTGCTGAGGCAACGGCGATTCCGGAATTCAAACGGTTCAACATTATCGAAAGTGAGGTAAGAAATGTCATCTGAAAAACAAATTGAATTTACCAAAGAAAATATAGACACCTATCTGAAAGAAGTTGCAAAGGAATACAGGAAACAGATCGGCAAGAATATGCCCGCCGAGATGATTCTGATCGGCGGTGCTTCCGTCCTTGTTAATTATGGATTCAGAGATATGACAACGGATATAGATGCCGTGATTCAGGCGCCATCTGTTATGAAGGATGTTATCAACCGGGTTGGGGATCGGTATGATCTTCCAAATGGATGGCTGAATCAAGACTTTGTTCGGACGGAATCCTATTCCCCGAGTCTTTCACGCTTCTCTGAATATTATAAAACCTATTCCAACGTGCTGACGATTCGGACGGTTGCAGCAGAATATCTCATAGCGATGAAGCTCCGCTCCGGCAGACAGTATAAGAGTGATCTTTCCGACGTGCTCGGTATTCTCGCAGAACACGAAAAGAAAGCTGCACCGATTACACCGGAGCAGATTCAGAAAGCTGTTATTGATCTCTACGGAGATTGGAATACCATGCCGGAAGCATCGCGGAACTTTATTTCCAACGTTATGCGGGACGGTAATTTCAGTGAACTGTATGCGCAGACGATCATCGGGGAAAAGGAAACGAAAGAGCTTCTGATCGGGTTTGAGCAGGATTATCCGGGAGTAGCAAAAGAAGCGAATGTGAACGAAATAGCAGAGAATCTTCAAAAGAAGACAAGCCGGGCGTCCCTTCTCGCGCAGTTAAGAGAACGAAGGCCGGAACCGAAACAGCAGGAACCTGCAAAAAAGCCAAAGACACGGAATAACCCAGAACGATAATTGAAACTGGTATGAATCTCAGCCGGAAATGATACTACAGCAGTATCACTTCCGGCATTTTTTAGGCGGTTCTGATTGGGGGTAGGCATCATTCCCCCCATAGAATCGCCCATTCATAGTTGGCGCAAGCCATACTTTTTCTCCGATTTCCTTTATTTCATCTTGATTTCATCTGTGCGGTAGATGAATTTCACCTGACCATCCATATTATCACTGATGCCAGAGAAGTTTTGATAATCCTTCGATACATCAATTGTTGCTCTCACCCGGGCGATCAC
>JAILIQ010000119.1 GCA_024695205.1 Lachnospiraceae bacterium | reverse complement strand
CCTCATCAAGCCTGACCTTTCTTTCGATAACGATCAGCGCGCCCGTTCTTTCCTTCGCCATCGCGCAGACCGCTTCGACTATCTCATCCACCGTATTGTTCGTAAATACATCCTCTTCGGCCGATTCAAAGAAAGGATTGACGATATTTCTTTTTCCGAGCTGTTCGAGACCCTTACGAAGCTCCGGCTGGAACAGAATGATCAACGCCGTGATGGAGATCCCAAGTGCATTCTGGAAGATCCATTTGATAGCGTCAAATCCAAGTATCGAAGCCACAACGTAGAACAGCAGCAGAACCAGTACGCCCTTGAGCAGTACAAGGACGTGATTGTTCTTGATCCATTTGACGATATAGTACACGACTACTGCTATCATCAGGATCTCTATCGCGTTCAGAACCGTAAAATGCATCACTTCAAAGGAATCCGTTATTCCTTTTATCCATTCTCTGATATATTGCATAGTTAATTATCCTTGTGTTTACTCAAAATCTTCGTCATCAAAATCAACATATTTTACTTCATCTGAAGTATCGGAGGTATCCGGATTGTCCGAAGCGTCCGTGGTATCCGAAGTTCCGGAAGCATCCGATGTATCCGGACCGTCTCCAAAGGCTTCGCTGCCGTCGGTTCCTTCGGAATCTTTAAATCCGTCCTCATCCTGATCGATCAGTTCAAGACCGAATGCCGAAGGATCTTCATCATTGGGCGTATCACCGAGTCCCGGATCCGAATCGTCTGTCTCAGAGTCCGTCTTAATGCCGTAACTTGAGTGTTTAAATGCATATCTGCCTTTGATCCTGCTCTTTTCCGACTTTTCTTTCCTGTCAAATCTTGAAGAGAAGCCGGGAAACCTTCTTGAATCGTCATCATCGTCGGAATCGGAGGTATCGGTATCCACATTGTAATCCTCTTCGGTATAATCCTCATACCTTACGTCATCATTTCCCACAATGCTGATATCGCTGTATTCTTCATCATCCTCGTCGGACTCGCCTTCATTTTCGACAATGCGCTGAACATTGTGGCGGGGCATCGAAAGATTGACCTTCGGAACCGCCTTCACATAGTAGTAATAGTCGTCATCCTCGAACTGCACTCTCTCAATCGCCGTATAATCGAGGACTCTCTTGAAATATTCGCCGATCAGGGCAATGAAACCGGCAAGCAGGCTCATCAGGATCAGTGTTCCGACATTGACCGTCGATGAATACTTGAAATCGGCGATCAGGAAACCGAGGATATTGGTTATCACGCCGGCTCCGATCGAGATCACGAGCGCGTATTCAAAGCTGAACTGTCTGATCAGCCAGACAACTATCACAACGAGCGTAAATACCGCGATAGCGACAAACATCTGCTTGTTGGCCATGGTCGCATCCACGATGTCAAGATACAGCTGAAGCACATCATCAAGATTCAGCTGCTGTATCTGCCTTGCAGCCGCTGCTTTTACTATGTCAAGCATGTAATAGATGACAAGTCCGCACGCACAGGGCAGCGCCGAGAGCGGTGTGGCTATGCAGCCGAGCACCATGGGCACACAGTAATGAAGGTTTTTGCCTGCAAGAAGCGGGATCAGGACCGATACGACCGCCTGCTTCGGTGAAAATCTCATCAGCATCGCGTAAAGGATTATGTACACGATCAGCAGGAGCGGCGCTACAAATATCGATACCTTGAATACATGTATCAGCGAGAGAAGCATCGCAAGGAAAACTATCATTCCCGAAGGAAGTACCGCACATACTGCCGAGAGCAGCAGCGTTACCGTATTCCCGGTAAATCTGGTGTCATATCCGATGCTTGCGTTGATACCCTTGAATACCAGAAAAGCAACCAGAAATCTGATCAGAGGATTGATGATAAAGCGGCCTTTCTGATACACTTTGATCAAAAAGGTCCTTATTTCAAGCAGCTTGATTATCATTTGTATTCATCCTCCTCTTTGTACATGCCCTTAAGGCGGCTCAGCATCTTATAGTATTTGTTGAGCTTCTTTCTGGAAACGGTATAATGGATCGAGTATCCCACAAGGGCTCCCACCACATATACCGATATTATCGCGATATAGATACCGAGCACCTTGAGCCCGAGCGCTTTATAGTCGATCGTCATTGCGTTGTCAAGCAGATATTCAAGCTTGTACAGCACAAAAAGCGCAAATCCGAGCACATAGGCAACAGTCACCCAAAGTATGGTTTTGAGCGCGTTGTATCTGGCATAGTCCATTTTATAGAATTTGGCGAGCCTGAAGTCCGGCCGGCCTTCTTTCTTTTCGTAAATAGCAAGCTGGGTCATGATCCTGACCTTACGGTTATTCAGCATTTTTATAACCTCCATAAACAGAGCGCGGTATTTTCTATCTCAGCCTTTCTGTCGATGTTCCGTCCGTTCCGGTATTATCCTGCACAATTATGCAAATACCGCCGCAACTCCGGTGCAGACGGTTCTATCATCTGCATAGGCATTATTTTTGATTATAACATACATTTTTATATAATACGAGAGTTTTTTTATTTAAGCTTCTGTCATATAATTATGGTGGTATTTTGTAAGTAACTGTTTGTTCCGGTCTTCCGGGAGGGGCTAAAGAATCGCGATTTTCCGCACATTATCCGATAGATCGGCGTTATTCAGGAAAAAAGGAGAAGTTATCATGGTATTCAAAAAACACATCGACAATCTCAACATTGACACTTCACTGCTCGGATTCGGCTGCATGCGTTTCCCCACAAAAGACGGTAAGATCGACGAAGTACGTGCCGAAGCAATGCTCGACCGTGCTTATGCTGCGGGAGTCAACTATTTCGATACAGCATATCCTTATCACGACGGTCAGAGCGAGCCTTTCGTAGGCCGCGTTCTTGACAAATATCCCCGTGACAGCTACTTTCTTGCGACCAAACTCCCTCTGTGGGCAGTCAATTCACTCGACGACGCCAAGAGGCTGTTTAACGAGCAGCTGCAGAGGCTTCACAAGGATTATGTTGATTTCTATCTGTTCCATGCCTTCAACCGCGAGCGCTTCGAGAAGATGAAGGAATACGGCGTTTTCGATTATCTCGAATCGGAAAAGGCCGCAGGAAGGATAAAGTATCTGGGCTTCTCATTCCATGATTCGTTTGATGTATTCAAGGATATCATCGAGTATCGCAAATGGGATTTCTGCCAGATCCAGTACAACTACATGGACACCAACGATCAGGCCGGCGATTCGGGCGTTGCCCTTGCCGAGTCTTTAGGCGTTCCGCTTGTCATCATGGAACCCATCAAAGGCGGCTCTCTTGCCACACTTTCGGACGATTTGCTTCAGGACCTTCGCAAGATCCGTCCCGAATCCACGGCAGCTTCATGGGCTCTGCGTTTTGTTGCCTCCAGAGACAATATCAAGGTCGTATTGAGCGGAATGACCGCCGAAGATCAGCTTGAGGATAATTTAAAGACATTCGAGAATTTCGAACCGCTTTCGCAGGAAGAAGAAAAGCTTGTCGGCGAGCTGGCGGAAGCCATCCGCAACCGCGTATTTATCGGCTGTACGGGCTGCCGTTACTGTATGCCCTGCCCGATGGGTGTTGATATCCCCCGCAGTTTCCGTATGTGGAACGACTACGGCATGTACAACAACGCCGGCGGGACCAAGTGGAGATGGGACCACGAATTCAAAGACGAGAACAAGCCTCATAACTGTGTGGAATGCGGCGCCTGCGAGGCAGCCTGTCCCCAGAAGCTTGAGATCCGCGAGAATCTTAAGAAAGTTACCGCATGTATGGAAGCGCTGTAATTTAGGGTCTGCAGGCAGAATAACAGCCTCCGAAAGGAAAGCATATCATGGAACGTCGTGACAAAGTCAATTACTATCTTGACCTCGCAGAGGTCGTTTCACACCGCAGCACGTGCATCCGCCGTCATTACGGAGCCGTTATCGTCAAGAATGACGAGGTGATCGCTACCGGATACGTCGGTGCCCCGCGCGGCCGTAAAAACTGCAGTGACATCGGAACCTGCATCCGCAACGAGCTCAACATTCCACGCGGCGAACGCTATGAGCTCTGCCGCAGTGTTCATGCCGAAGCCAACGCCATCATCAGCGCCGCCCGCTCCGATATGATAGGCGCCGACATGTATCTGTGCGGTCTGGAGGCAGTTACGGGCGAATACATCAAGAATTCCTGCAGCTGCTCCATGTGCAAGCGTCAGATCATCAACGCCGGTATAAGCCGTGTCATCATACGCGACGACCACGACAACTACCGCACCATCGATGTTTCCGAATGGATCGAAAACGATGAGTCTCTGAACGGAACACTCGGGTATTGAACTAAGCCGGGTGAGCTATGGGGCGGTTGGTCTCTGAGGTGAGCTATGGGGACGGGGTCAGTGGGTCATTTTTTCTTTAAAAAAATGAC
>JAILIQ010000073.1 GCA_024695205.1 Lachnospiraceae bacterium | reverse complement strand
AAAGAAATCTCACACAGGAGGATCTGGCGGAATGCCTTGGGGTCTCCCCGCAAACAGTCAGTAAATGGGAAAACAATCTGTCGATGCCAGATATTTCGTGTCTGCCGGTTCTGGCGGATTATTTCGGGATTACCGTTGATGCACTGCTCATGCATAATGTCAATCGCAAGGATGACATGAAAGAACTCGGTGCAGAGATCCACGCATTAGCGAATGCAGGAAAACTGTATGAAGCATATGACAAGCTGAAAGCATCCATGAAGAACTGGGCGTTATCAGCATCTATGAACCATCTTATGAGCTGGGTTGCATATTCTTTCTCAAAAGAGAAAGCGGATTTCGAAAAGCAAAAACTTCTTGAAGAAGCACTAATGTATGCGGACCGGGCAATAAGACTCGATGCAGGAGAAACAGGCAGAACCGCCCAGGCGAAAATGACAAAATGTTTTTGCATGGTTGATCTCGGAAGACAGGGTGAAGCAATCAAAATAGCAAACAATCTTCCGTCCATGTATTCTTCACGAGAAAGAGTATTGGCTAAAATATCGGAAGGCTCTGATAGAGAGAAATATGTAGAAACAGTATTACAGTATCTCGATGAGATAAGAGCAGAATTGTCATAAAACCATAAAAAAAGGAAGGCGCGGATGTAACTCCGTGGCTTCCTCTTTAGTTTCTCTTTTGCACATCCTCCGGTAGCAGAGGTTGCTTTTTTTACCGATTCGAAAATACGTTCTTCACTTTTGGGGCAAAATAATATAAAATGAACATATCGAACGTATGTACGAAGAGGTGAAAAATGAAACGCTATGAAATGGAATCAACTTATTGCTCAGCCAGTTGTTCCGACCGGTTTGAGTTCATCTACGACAATTATTCTGTCTTTGTAAATATTTTAAAATCCCAAAAGTTCTGCTTTATTTATATGCTTGAATCCATGATGATGGGGCATTCTGATATAAGTGTTACGATGAATGTGTACACTCATATCGGATTTGACGATGCAGAGGAAGAATTGAAGCGAATGGAAGAGTTTAGAAAGGCGCAGGCAGAGGTTGAAAAGAAGAATGAGAAACCAATGTCGCAAAAGATGTTTAAAGCAATATAAACTATAAGTTTATTTCATGTTTGGAATAGAATAGATAAAATGAATGTAGAAAATATAATTGAATATTGACGAGGAAGTAATGGCCGAATATAATATATATGATGCACTTAGTATGCTCACAATTATGTTCGGCTTTTTGGGTCACTTCAATTTTGAAGTGAATATTATTATTTTAAGGAGGGTGTCAAAATGAGAGATGTGTATGATTTTGCAAAATTTTTCATAAAGAATGGCGCTGATTCTAGGCCGAACACATATGATGGCAATATGAAATTGCAAAAGTTATTAGTTTTGGCAGATTTGGCAAACATTGCAGAATATGGTGAGCCATTGTTTAGTGATCAAGTGTTGGCTTTTAAGAATGGATGTGTTGTTGAAAAGGTTCGTTTAAGATACAAGAATGACTATGTTGCTTTTAGACGAGATAGCGAAGCTTATCAGCCGGATTTTTCAGAGAGAGAGTATGAAGTTTTGAATCTTGTAATGGAAATATTTGGTTGCGCTTCAGCTAAAGAATTATCTGATATCAATCACACTTTTAGTTTTTGGAAGTTGGCATTTGATAATGGTACTAGTAGTACTGGTTATCATGATAAAGAGATGTCGGTTGTTGATATGATGTCACAGCATTCGGATTTAGAGAGGATGCGTGAAATAATTTCTGCTTATAGAGAAACATCTAGTGATGTAACTGCAAGCGAAACTATTAATGGTGTGACTTTTTATTTTGACGGATTTGCATTGACAGACGATATGATAGACCAGTTGGAAAGCTTTTCATTATCGGCTGATGATGACTCATACAGCGTCTATTTAGATAATGGAAGGCTGGTGATTTATTAATGAGTTTTATTGAAGGTCAAGGTGTTCTTGGAAAAATCAGATTTGTTGATGGAGAGTTTCCAGCATACGATAGAACTTATTTAGTTGTCACCGCAGAACAAGATTATATCGAAGTGTTAAATGTTTCATCTATAAGAGGAAAAGAGCGCAAACTCGCGTTCCCAACGAATGAAAGATTAAGAACATATAATCCTCCTTTTGTGATGCCGTCATTTGTGAAATTAGATTCATTAACAAGAGTTGAAAAAGCTGACTGGGGTAATCTACAGGTTCTGAATTCTGGACGGACATTGGATGCCGCAGAGTTGGAAAGAATTAAAGGAAAGATATAATAACTAAAGGGGTCGAGATGGTTCGACTCCTTTTTGCTTTAGTAGTAAGAATTCACCTTTTACTACTAATTTTACTACTAACAGGTAGTAATAACTTGCAAAATTCTGCTCTGATTTGCCACATTCACACATTTCAGAACAAACAACAAAATCCCCGAAAATCCTTGCAAAACAAGGCTTTTCAGGGCAAAAAGGAGTAAATCAAAACTATGATAAAAGTCTTATTCATCTGCCACGGCAATATCTGCCGGTCGACCCTCGCGCAGAGTCTCATGACGTACATGGTTAAGGAGCGGGGGATCGAGGATATGTTTGAGATCGATTCTGCGGCCACAAGTACGGAAGAGATCGGGAATCCGCCGCATTACGGAACTGTGCGGAAGCTGAAAGAGGAAGGGATCCCGCTTGTTCCGCACAGAGCGCGGAGGATGCTCCGGCGGGATTATGAATATTATGATTATCTGATCGGTATGGATACTGCAAATATCCGCAATATGACGAGGATCGCGGAAGGCGATCCTCAGAGGAAAATATATAAGATGCTGGAATTTGCGGGCAGTTCGGCGGATGTTGCCGATCCGTGGTATACCGGAGATTTTGAGGCAACATACAGAGATGTAAAAGCCGGACTTGAAGGATTTCTCAAACAGTTGGGATTATAGACGCAGTCACTTCTGCCACCGTCAGACTGTCCGAAAACCTTTTCAACCCGGCCGACAGGGGCGTGATTCGGTGAAATTACCTCAAAAAACATGAGCTCTGCTCCGTTTTTTGAGGTATTTTACCGAAGACAGCCCTTGTATGGCCGGTTTTCGGACAGTCTCACGTCACGCCTGCTTAAGTGAAAGTATTCCGTATGATCCGTATTCACTCAAACATTTCAGATACAGTTTTTCTGCGTCATCTGCGAAGCATTCGGTCGAAAAACGGCGGGACGAGGCGACGGCAGCCTTGTTGAGCCGGTCTTTGAGGGTTTTGTCGTCTAAAAGCTCACTAAGATGCGTTCTGAAATCAGCAGGGCTTTCATATTGCCAGCCGTTTTGGCCGTCCTTTATGACTCCGTCAAGACAGGTATCCTTTTTACACAGCAGAGGAAGACCCGAAGCCAGGGCTTCAATATAGGTAAGCCCCTGTGTTTCGCTGTTCGATGAATTTACGAAGACATCACCGAGACTGTAATACCGGCCGACATTTTCCGGAGAGACCATGCCTGTAAAGATGACGCTGTTTGTGATCTTAAGCTGTTCACAGTGTTTGATGAGTGAAGCTCTTTCGGGACCGTCTCCCACGATTATGAGTCCGATCGGAAGATCACGGCAGAAAGCGATAAGGTCAAGCAATTCCGGGATATTCTTTTCTTTTGCAAGTCTCCCGACAAAGATAAGTTTAAGGGTTTCTGTATTTCGGAAGGCCATTCCGGGTAATAAGTCCGAATCCTTGTTTCCCGCACGATCCGGTCCGTCAGAGGAAAACCTGCCCAGATCAATGCCCGTGGGGATCACACTGACAGAGGTATGTACTCCGTATTGTGCCAGCAGGCCGGCCACCTTCTGCGACGGGGCTATGACGGCATCGGTCTGATCGAGGATATGCCTGCTGAACACTGAAACCAGATGCTTTCCGAGATATCTTACGGGGCAGAAATAATGGGTATAGTCCTCATATACGGTATGGTACGTGTGTATAAGAGGCGATCTGCAGGCATTTGCGATACGTCGGGCTATCGAAAAGGTCGATAGTTCGCATTGCGAATGGACCACATCGGGATGCCAGGCGATGAGATCTTTTATGAACTTTTTCGGACAATGGATCCGGAAATGCGTCCCGGGGTAGATACGGCCGGTATCAACAGAGCCGATATAACAGACATTGTCTTTCGTAAATGAATGGTGATCCGGTGACAGCGTCAGTATCCGGACTTCGTGTCCCTTAGCCTCAAGGCCTTTTGTAAGATTTACGACGGAGGTGACGACTCCGTTTACCGAAGGTCTGAACAGGTCTGTAGTGATAAGTATTTTCATCGTATCTCACCTCCGTGGATAATGGGCCGGTATTGCGTTATGAGCAGACTGCGGCGCACCGTGTAGGCGGCCAGGGCGATAACGGCTCCGCACAATACATCAGGCAGTATATGCTGTTTCGTAAATAATGTGGAAAGACATATGGCAACGGCAAGGATAAAGGCTGCAAGCCTGAACCCGCGCGGAAAAAGCGGCTCGTCATTTATCAGCAGAAAGCAGAAGATGCTTTCGAGACAGTGGACCGACGGAAACAGGTTGTCCGGTGAATCCATGGTATAGATGAAATTAAGGAGAAAGGCTGAAAAGCCTTCATCGACGATCGCGGGGCGGGTGATCGAAGTAGGGATCATGATAAACAGAAAGCCGCAGAACAGCTTCGCTGCAATATTTGCGATCACGGTAGCGCGGCATTTGTAAGGATCGCTCCGACAGATCAGAAAATAAGTGATGTACCAGAACGGGAATGCGATCAGGTATATTACCGCAAATCCCGGGATAACAGGTATCATTCTGTCAAGATCCCCTGTAAGATCGAGATAAGTACGGTCAAGAAGCACATTGATGAGCCTTGAACCGTAATATACGGCGATATTTGAGACAATAAGCGCAATAAGCGGGATCACGGCAAATTGCGGAAGTATTTTGTCGAACACTCTTTTAATGTGCTCTTTGTCGATTCGTTTGTAAGATTGCATCGTAACCGGGTCTCCTTCTTGTCATAGAGCTTCATTTGATAATCTTCGATTACGACTATAGTTTTTATGGGATTAAGAAACAAGTGGATAATGGATTAAGAATTGATTAAGAAAGAGGTCCGGGTAACCGGGCCTCATCTTGACTGTTTTTTTCTTTTGTTGTTGCGTCCCTTTTTGGCGGGTTTGCTTTCTTTGAAACTGTTGGTGCGGGTTCGGGAGAACCTGCCGTATTTTGAGGATTCCATTTTCTCTGCATCAAGTTTTCTGCGACGTCTCGATCTCTTCTTCTCCGATTGCGCGTTTTTGCGGTCCATGCTGGCGCGGGCGCGGCGTTCCTTTCTCTCCCTGAGCTTTTCGGAATTCTTGTCAAATGCAGTCTTGATATGCTCTACCCACTCCGACAGTTTGGAGATCTTGGCGCCGACATCCTCGGTGCCGGTCAGATCCAGATCCGGATAAGCCTCCTGAATGCGCTTATGCACGGGAGAAAGCTTGAAACGGTATTCCCTGTAATGTTCTCCGTAGAAATTCTTTGCTTTTGCAACAAGATTGTGATAAGCCTTTTCCACACGGTCCTTCTGTTCAAGACTGAAGAGTGTTCCTGTGGAAATGGGTTTTCCTATGAAACCCGAAATACTGTTAAGCATCCTGTCAAGATCGGTGGCAAGACGGATCGAACGGCCGATCTTGGCAAGCTCGGCGATTGTTATGATCAGATCGATCGCAAACAGCCCGTAAAAGATGATGAATGCCACGGTATGTACCCTGTCGGGGATCTTATCGATAAGGAAGGTAGTAAAAGGGTGGATAAGCTTCATCAGGGCCACGCAGATAGCGCCCCACATCAGTGAAAACGGAACACAGACATAACCCTTGAAATTCATGGGATCGTCGGTATAATCCCACCATTTCTGATGAAAAAACCTTTCAAGTATCCAGCCGACTATGAGTTCAAGCAGGGATGTCAGCACGACCGAACATCCGAAAAGTATGAGCAGGTTGATCACCGGTCTGCCTTCAACAAGATTTTCAAACGGTGAAAGGCAGAAGGCAACGATGATAGCGCCAACGCCGTAGATCGGGCATACGGGCCCGTTTAAAAAACCGCGGTTCACAAATTTCTTGTGTGCGAACGCGGCATAAATAACTTCAAGACACCAGCCGGAGATCGCGTAATAAATAAAATAAGCCATCAGATGCTGCAGATCGAACATTATAAAAACCTCTTCAGTATGATAAGGCCCATAAGGCCACTATCCCCTATTGTACACTGAAATTAAAATCTTTCAATAAAAAAATTGAGATTTTGACTGTTCGGTGGTATTATGTAAAAAGGGTTTATGTGCAGATTTTAACGAAAAACAGGAGATATCATACTATGGGAATAAGCTGTAAAGACATTGACGGCGGTATATTGTTTAAGCTTGATACGCCGAACAGTACTTATATGTTCCGTACCGCCGATACGGACGGGTTCATTCTACACATGTATTACGGAAGGAGACTCTCCGGGACACAGGTCGATGATCTGTGCAGGATCGACGAACCGCCGTTCCTGCCTTCCCAAAACGAGAGGGAACGCTGCTCGTTCATGGACTGCGCGCCTTTCGAATATCCGGGCCACGGGCTGGGAGATTACAGGGATGACGCTTTCAGCGTGATCAATAAAGACGGTTATTTTGCGACTTCGCTTAGCTGCAGAAGCCACAGGATAATCAAAGGAAAGCCCGGTCTGAAGGGTCTTCCCGCGACATTCGGCAGTGAAGATGAGTGTACAACCCTTGAGATCACGGCAGCAGATGATGCCAACGGTCTTGAGATAATCCTTTATTACAGTGTTTTCGAAGACTGTGATGCACTTGCAAGGAGCGTGAAGATACGTAATATCGGCCCTGAAGGAAATGATATAAAGCTTACAAAGGTGCTTTCTACCTGCGTAGATTTTTACGGCGGAGATTATGATACGATCACGTTGCACGGCTCATGGGCACGCGAACGTATGATGGACAGAGAACATCTCGGTCTCGGAAGGCGTTCGGTATCCTCGCTGAGAGGCGAATCCAGCCATCAGGAGCATCCGTTCATCGCTCTTCTCGATCATGATGCCAATGAAGACCATGGCGATGTTTACGGCTTCAACTTCGTTTATTCGGGTAATTTTATCGCTCAGGCCGAGAAGTCGCAGTTTGATACCGTCCGTGTGATGATAGGTATCAATCCTGTGGATTTTTGCTGGAATCTTAAACCCGGTGAGGAATTTCAGGCACCTGAGGTCATCAGCGTTTATTCGGGCGAAGGTATCGGCAATATGAGCCGGACTTTCCACGACCTGTACCGGAAGCATCTGATTCGCAGCAAATACAGGGATTGCAAACGTCCGATACTGATCAACAACTGGGAAGCGACATATTTTGATTTTGATACAGATAAGCTCATTGCTATCGCCCGGCAGGCTTCAAAGCTTGGTATAGAAATGCTTGTCATGGATGACGGCTGGTTCGGGCACAGAAATGATGATTCGAATTCCCTCGGTGACTGGTTTGTCAATGAGAACAAGATAAAAGGCGGCTTAAAGCACCTTGTCGAAGAGGTAAACAAAACAGGGCTTAAGTTCGGTATATGGATGGAACCTGAGATGATAAGCCCTGATTCCGAACTGTACAGGGCGCATCCCGACTGGGCGATCAGGATCCCCGGCAGAAAACCTGCACTTTCCCGTGCACAGCTTGTTCTTGACCTGACGAGACCCGAGGTTGTTGATCATACATTCGGTCAGATAGAAAAGATCTTAAAGAGTGCCAATATTGAGTATCTGAAATGGGACATGAACCGGCAGCTGACCGATCTGGGCAGTTCAATGCTCGGAAAGGAAGGCCAGGGAGAGCTCTTCCACCGTTACTGCCTGGGCGTTTATGAGCTGCAGGAGCGCCTGGTAAGAGAATTCCCCGATCTTCTGCTTG
>JAILIQ010000061.1 GCA_024695205.1 Lachnospiraceae bacterium | reverse complement strand
ATATGATCAGACCGGTGTTGAAACCCACGATTGTCCTGTAATTGAAGCGTATGCGTTTCATCAAAAGAGTACTTAAATCCCTCAGCGCAACGATACTTTCAAGATCATCCGAATTGATCGTAACATCCGCTATCTGCCTTGCAATCTCGGCACCTTCGCTGATTGCGATACCGACATCCGCGGCAGAAAGCGCCGGCGAATCATTGATCCCGTCACCGATCATGATCACGCGTCTTCCCTCTGCCTTTACCTTTTCAACATACCCGGCTTTATCTTCGGGAAGGACTTCGGAATAATATTCATCAATGCCTGCCTTTTGGGCTATTGCAGCCGCAGTACGCTCACTGTCGCCGGTCATCATTACTATGTGCCTGAAGCCTTGGGCTTTCAGTTTCCCGATTACATTCGAAACTTCTTCCCGCATCGGATCCTCTATGAGTATGCAGGCACAGAGTTTTCCTTCCTTTGCAAAATAGAGATGTGAGTATTCATTCGGAAGATTCTCAAAGCGCTCCCTGTATTCAGGCGGTATAACAACATCTTCATCCTCGAATACAAAATGCCAGCTTCCGATGACCGCTTTCTTATCGTTAATATATGAGGCTATCCCGTGAGCGACGATATATTCGGCCTTTGTATGCAGCTCATCATGTGTCAGCCCTTTTTCAAGTGCCGCATCAACGACCGCGCGTGCCACAGAATGAGGAAAATGCTCTTCCAGACAGGCCGCCTGGCGCAGCAGTTCGTCCTCATCCTCATCACAGAAGGAGACAACCTTTTTCACTTTGGGGCAGGCTTTGGTCAACGTTCCGGTCTTGTCAAACACTATCGTGTCAGCTTCGGCTACCGCCTCAAGAAATCTTCCGCCCTTGACTGTAATGCCGTAATCGGTCGCTTCCCTTATGGCTGAAAGCACGGAAATTGGCATTGCCATCTTCAATGCGCAGGAATAATCCACCATCAGTACCGATACAGCTTTCGTGATATTACGGCTGAACAGCCAGGTTGCGGCTGAAGCAAGAAGTGTATACGGAACGAGTTTGTCGGCAAGACGTTCGGCTTTGCTTTCAAGACCGGACTTGAGCTTCTCTGACTCCTCGATCATTTTAACGATCTTGTCAAAACGTCCGCAGCCCTCTGTCTGTGTCACTTTTATAGTCAGTTCGCCTTCTTCCACAACGGTTCCCGCAAATACGGTGCATGCTGCATCCTTTCGTACCGCTGCGGATTCTCCTGTCATTGAAGCCTGATTTATCATAGCCTCACCGCTGACAACCTCGCCGTCGAAGGGGATCATGTTGCCCATTCTGACAACAACTCTGTCACCGCATACGATCTTTGAGGAATCGACCTGAACCTCACCGTTATCGGTAAGCAGCCATACCTTATCCACATTCAGTGCCATACGCCTTGCCAGATCATCAACAGAACGCTTATGCGTCCACTCTTCGAGCGTATCACCGATTGATAACAGGAACATCACGCTTGAGGCGGTCTTATGATCACCTGTGATCACTGCTGCGGTTATGGCTGCAGCATCAAGCAATTCAACCTGAAGCTTCCTGTTTTTCAGGGTTTTCAGTCCTCGAAGTATATATTTTACGTTTTTTGCGGCTGTCAAGACCATGCGCACCGGCGCAGGCAATAGAAGCTTCTGTCCGTAATGCAGTATTATGCTTGTTACGATCTTTTCTTTGTATTTTGCGGAAGCTTCCCGTCCCGAACTTTCAAATACGGTTTCCGGTACATTTATATTTTCAGGTGAGTACTTTTTAATTATCTCGAGTACTCTTTCCCTGACACAGTCATATACTATTACCACATCCGCTGTCCGTTCGTATACCGTAACTTCTCTGATCTCTCCGAATCCCAGAAGATAGTATTCAAGCGTATCCGCTTCCCTGAAAGTCATACGTCTCATGGGCAGATGTACCCTGAGGCGGTTTTTTATCTCATGCTTAATCGTAAAATTCATTATCTGATGACTTCTTTCTTTATATATTTGGTTCAACTTATGATGTTCTTTTCCCTAAATAGCGGAAGTGTGTTCATCATAACCGATAATTATTCATTTTCATCGGATGTTTCCGCTTCATCAGATATCTCTTCCGCTGCCTTCTGACAGGCTCTTTCCTCATTGATCGCCTTTGCTTCCGCATAAATATCGGAACAGTTCTCCTGCAAGGCAGTCGCCTGATCCAGAACACAATCTTTCATCCGCAATACTCCCGCCGTACAGTGTGCATAGACTTTTTTCGCGTCTTTTGACGAAAGAAGCTTGATACCTTCAAGTCCGAACAATGTTCCGAGTGCAAATAAACCGATTCCTTTAAGTTTCATGATGTTTCCCTCCTAATAAATAAATGATTTATATTGTTCCACCTGCCACAAGCAAGCGGTTAACATACTTTTATTTCTGATACTTCCATGACAGCCCGCAGTTATATGACTGATATCATACAACTGCGGGCCAACTGTTACCTGCCGTATATTATTGTCAGCTTTCCTTACCTGTTCAATAAACGCTACGTCTGTGTTATCCAGGATATTCACTTAACCTCGATCTTCTTTACTTCCGAATAATCTCCGTATACCTTTGTACCCGAATAATCTTCGATAAAGGCACAAACCTTTACATAATAGGTTTTCTTCTTCAATTTCTTGAGCTTTGCCGAGGTTTTTCCTTCGACTGTAACGGTTTTGGCATTTTTGAATTTCTTACTTGTCGAAAATACAACATCATATCCATCTGCATTTTCAACTTCTTTCCACGAAAGCGAAAGCTTGTTGTTTCCCTTTATCTTGGCCTTTGAAATATTTACCGGTTCCGGAGTCAGTCCGCAGCGATAGTAATATGTGATCACGCCTTCGGGTGAGGTGAAGGTCAGAACGCGTTTTCCGTCATTTTCTGCAATCTCGTACAAAGCGGTCTTAACGCCTTCATCTTCACTCTCAACAATATATACACCGGATTCTACATTATCCTTTTTATCGGTCGCATAAATATAAAACGGATATTCGCTTGCGAGCATGAATGCACCGGTTCCCGCCATATCTACATAGCTCTTTCCGTTTCCGGCTTTTGAAAGCTGCATGTTCATCGATGCATTCTCGTATCCGGGATAGTTCTTGAATGCCGTCACATCCATATCCCAAATTCCTGACATAGATGCTCTCTGAGCAGCCGCTTCTTCACCGCTCATTGCACCGACATTTTCAAGCACGAAAAGCGCTATGACCTTCTGCATCAGGACTTCATTCGGATCCTCAAGCGCCGAAGTCGGGAACGCAGCGATAAGCCAGTTTTTATATTTTCCTTCGGTGAGCTTCAGAATATCTTCTTCGCTGCTTCCGTAACGGAATTCCAGATGATAGGTTGTATCAATTGTATCCGGGCACATATATAGATATGTAAATTCATCTTTATTGTCATCCGTGCTCTTGTATAGATAACCGTCCATCTTCATTTCCTGTCCTTCAACAGAACCGGTTGCGGCGGCATCCTTCACATAGCTGTATTTATGACTGATCTTTGTACCGTCTTTTTTCGTAAATGTTACCTTGCTTCCGTCATCGCCATCGAACTTGATCTTCACAACATTCTCGGTAAATCCGCAGAAGAAGTCTTCTCCGGCCTCATCGCCGTATGTTGACGCTCCGATCGCCTGCTTCATCATTGCAACACACAGGTCTGCCATGCTTTCCCCTACAACAGCAGCGGAATAATCATGCCAGTAATGGTCATACTTTGCCTCAAATGAAGCTCCTTCAAACAGTGGCTGATATTCTCCGATAACCTTCTGAAGAAAATCCTTTCCTACCTGAGTCGCTGCAGATGCAGCAGTCTCCTCCGCCCTGACATTCACATTTCCGGTGACTGTCGAAAAAACTCCGAGTACCAATGCAAGCAGCAATGCCGCTGCTTTTTTCATAAATGATTCCATAAATCCTCCCTTTCCAACATCATTTTTATATCGGCAGATAAAAATTCATCTGCTGAGTATCGATTGATTATTGCAGTAGCTGAAATATATTCACATTTAGAGAAATAAAAAACTTAAATCAATTTCATTACGCCGTAGCCGCTCCGGCTTCTCTGGTGCTCTCATCCAGGATCTTCTGCAATGATGCCATTGAACTGCTGTGAGACCTTACCAGAGCAGTATCCTTGTCAAGGTTGTCCACAACACTCCGTACGATCTTGTGTGAAACCGTATTTGTAAAAAGGATCACAAGGTCAGGTGACCCCACTCTGTCCCTGATATTTGCACATGGCTTACAAAAAACTTTTGCGCTGCATCCGAACTTCTTGCAAAGATCGCAATAGTTCCTTTCCATGCATTCATTTCCGCCCAATATAACTACACTCATTCAAATCCTCCCTAATTTCGAATCAACTTTCCATGTAGCAGCCTGTTATACATATCACTGTTCATTTCTAATATTGCTGCCTGTTTCATATTTTTCATCACACGGTTATCATATGCTAACCGTACAATAAAAAAAATATACTTTCTGCCCCTTCATTCATTTATAACTAAATGTGTCTTAAAAAACTCATTCAGACATTCAAATGTTTCGTCACTGATCACATGTTCAATATTGCATGCTTCCTTAACAGCATTGAATTTGTTCACGCCGATGCTGATCAGCGCCTTCGCGAGCAAAGTATGTCTTTTATGGGCCTTTTCTGCGATCACCTTTCCCCCTTCGGTAAGCAGGATATAACCCTTTTCATTAAATTTTATCATTCTTTTCTCGCGTAATCTTTTCATCGCACCACATACGGTCGGTTTGGTGACCCCAAGATCTTTCGCAATATCTACGGATCTTGCATATCCTTTTTCCTTATGAAGCGTCAGAATACTTTCAAGATACGCTTCCGCAGAATTACCCTTCTTCATGTCTTATCCCATTCCTTTTGTTTGATAACGAAAATATAATTATCCCATTTTTCTCATTTTAATAACTATAATACTATTATCCTGTTTCTTCAGCCCGGTAACAAAATCAGTATTGTCTCTTTCTCAGATTGATTTACTTCCACTTTTTTCAACCTTTGTCACGCACCCCGTACACATCTTGCAATGTGCACAGTTTCCGCCGCAGGTGGATCTGCCATGCTTTTTGTCATTTATCATTTTGATGATGATCTCTGTCACAATGATGATCAATAATAATGACACTCCGATAGTTCCCATATTTTCAATGATCCAGGCAAACATTATCCCACCTCCGTTCAGCCGTTTTGTAAATATAACTATTCAGAACCCCATTTTCGTTTGCAAAAAAAATGATAATAAATCTTATAATGTAATCTGAACAGTTTCTTTTT
>JAILIQ010000058.1 GCA_024695205.1 Lachnospiraceae bacterium | reverse complement strand
ATCCATTGCAGTTGCATCATATGCAAAAACATAATATCCGTTTCTCGCAAAATAATCCGCTACATCCATATAAGAATTATGACCACCGCCACCGAATCCGTGAGCAATAATCACGATTCCGTGTTGATTCTCTCCGTTACTGTAAAGATAACCGGCAAGCATCTGTCCCTTGTCAGAAGGGAAAGAATACTCTGCACACTGCAAGTTATCAAAATCCTCAACATGTAACATCAACGGCTCATAGCTGTCTGCACTTATATTGAAATTATCATTGTACATTTTTACGCAGAAACCCCACCACCCAGCAATCATCAAAACAATGATGCTTAATAACACAATGAGAACTATCTTTTTTTTCGATTTTTTCTTTTTCTCAACCATTAGTAATCTGCACCTCGTTATTCTTTTAAACTGTAAGATAATCTTCCTAATCTATTATAACACACAGCAAAGGAAATCCGCTCACCATATTCCGCTCATAACAATAATATTTTAAACGTTTTTTTATAACAAAACACCTGCCGTTTCCGACATGTGCCTGCATGTTTTGCCTCTATTCTGCTAAGGCGTTCAAGGATCCACTTCACAAAGACTCTTGATGCGAATACCGCCAAGGAATATTGGAATAATCTGTCTGCCTTGTCGGTGCGGCATAAGGGGATAAGACTTTTTCATATTCATAGGCTTCTGCAAAAAATAATCAGGAGCAAATTGTAAACTTTCTATGAATGCTATTGACTATTATCACATATGATAATATAATACATATTGAGAAAGGTGGTAATGCAATGAAACTATCCGATGTTATTACAAACCCCATAAGAATGAAGATTATGCAGTTCCTACAGGTAAAGGGAGAAGCAACGACCAAGCAGATATGCGAGGAACTGCACGATGTTCCGCAGCCTACGCTTTATCGTCATATCAATTATCTTCTGAAAGAAGAAGTTCTGATCGTAAAGTCGGAACGTAAAGTGCGTGGAAGTCTGGAAAGGCTTTTAGCACTTAACGAAGCTAAATTTACTGAAAATACTGATATAGCTGACAGTGCTTATCAGTTTCTCATGGCACTGTACGGCAGTTTTCAGAGATACAGCGAGAAAGAAAATGCAGATCCGGTAGCTGATATGCTGTCCCTGCGAACCTATATGCTTACTCTGACCGATGAGAGCTATGCTGATTTTTTTAAGGAGCTTCGGGAAGTCATTGAAAAATACAGCAAGCCGGAGGAAGGCGGAAAAAGCAGGAGCTTCTCTGTGATCTCCGCACCTGTTACGGAGGATGAAAAGAAATGACAAAAATCAGAAAACCTTTGATATTCACATTATGCCTGTTGCCTGCTGCCGCTGTCGGCGGTTGGTTCGCGGCGCAGATGTCCGCAGCGAGTGCAGACAAAGCAGCACTTGAAGCTGCCATTCAGCAGGTCGGAAGTAAGGAAATGGTCATGCTCATCACGATGATACAGACAGTCGTTTATGCTATTGTCTGCGGTTTCTTTGGATATATCGTTGCAGACAAGATCGGTCTGATCCGTCCATTCCGGTTTGACAAAAAGAATACTCTCATCACACTGCTTGCAGGAGCGTTATGCGGAATTGTACAGAGTGCGGATGCTTTTACCTTTGCAAAGTGGATACCCGAACTGGCAGACGGTTATGAGGCTTCCGGAAGATTTGATGCGCCCACATGGATCGCCTCTATCCTGTATGGCGGTGTCATTGAGGAAGTTATGCTGCGGCTGTTCTTTATGAGCATGATCGCACTGATCGGCTGGAAGCTGTTTTGCAGAAAAGAGAATGCTGTTCCCGAAAAAATGCTCGTTATCTCAAATATAATCGCCGCTGTATTGTTTGCCGCAGGACATCTTCCTGCAACAGCCCAAATTACCGGGCAATTAACACCGTTCCTCATATTCAGATGCTTTCTTATGAACGGTGCATTCGGTATCGTATTCGGAAGACTCTACCGGAAACACGGCATACAGTATGCAATGCTTGCACATATGCTGACGCATATCGTCAGCAGAACGATTTGGCTTATCATTTTATGAGGTGAATAATATGAAGTTCAGGGAAAGGAAGATCACAATACAGGGCGCATATCCGATAGGTACAACGATCACTTATGAGGATGAAAGCAGGAAATCTCCTGCCGTTGTCATCATCATGGGAACAGGAAAGCTTGACCGTGATGGAAACGGTTTCGGTTTTCATTCCAATATATATAAGGAATTGGCACGTACATTTGCAGAGTGCGGCTATGTATCTGCCCGTTACGACAAGCGCGGCACCCACGAATCAGGAGGCAGTTTCACCGGCACAGGACTATCAGACCTGACGAATGATGCGATCTCTGTGATCCGTTATCTAAAAGGCCTGCCGTATGTTGATGAAAACAGAATACTCGTCTGCGGACACAGCGAGGGAACGATGATTGCAACTCTTGTAACGGAAAAAGAAGAAACAGCAGGATTGATCCTGCTGGGCGGTGCAGGAATGTGCATAAAGGACGCACTTTATTATCAGAACAAACTAATGGCTGAGGAGCTTCCCTCTATGAAAGGCTTGACAGGTGCGATCGTGCGAAAGAGCTTCGACCTCAAAAAACAGCTTGCTTTGATAGATGATATGTTCAGGAAAAGTACGGAAACGACCAAAGAAAAAGTGTATGTCAAGGGTGCAGGTATGCCTGCAAAATGGCTGCGGGAACACGGAGCATATACCTCGGAGGATCTTACAGAGATCCTGAAAAGGTACAAAAAGCCTATACTTGCGATCACAGGCAAGGCTGATTTTCAGGCAGACTACCGCAGACTGGATGCGTTTCAGGCAGAAAGTCACATCAGCTGCGTTGCGCCCGAAGGGCTTACACATATTCTGCGGGTAAATGACGGCGATAACAGCATTCTGAATGTGAAGAAAACATATCGCAGACTCATAAAAGAACCGCTCGATGCCGAACTGCTAAGGACGATAAAGAACTGGCTTGACGAACTTGTACTGAGATGATAACAAACAATGGTCTCGGAAATCTTTGATGACGGTAAATTCATGAAAAAGATACCGCTTAAAACTTCCTTATATCCTGCAAATGGATAGCTATTTTCTTCGTCTGAGAGTCCAACTGCAGCATCATATCCATCTTTTCCGTGTAATAATATATCGGAGTTTTGCCTGCAATAACACGCATTTTGAGTTATATGGCTATCGTCAGTTAAAGTTCTAAAATTGATAATTTGGAGGATATTATCATGATAGAGTTTTATGAGCCGATGCTATATATGTCCACGCCGGAATATCTGCCTGTTTATATGGCGGTAAGTCTTTAGTCCATACCTTGCACTGAGGACTATAGGAAACCGGGCTGTTCATGACGGAAAACGCAGTCAAGCAAAATCTCTATAATTGTTTCTATGTGTTTGCCTCTCCTCTTCTGCTTCAGAACTAAGCCCCCGCTCCCATATCTGAGATTTCAGGGCGATCATTGACCCGGGTTTTTTAAGTCCATCAACCAATCAATTAGTTACTATTTATTCTTCCCTCAAACGGTATTCTTTCATACTGCCATGCGCACCGAATATCTTCCACTCACCCGCGCCTAAACGCTGCAGAATTGCCGCACGCTCCGCAGCGCACAGCGCCGGGTCGGTATCGACGGAAGTCATCAAAACCGGCGCATAGCGGTTATATTCTGCCTGTTCCCGGGTCATCCCGTGGGTGTTCACATAGATATCCCCGGTGAATGCGACGTGATGGGCATAATCGATCAGTACCGTCTCTCCCGGCAGATGTCCGCCCTGTCCTTCGTAGACTTCAAAATGCAGCTCGCCGAAATCAAACACGCCGACCTGCTCGAGACATTCCGTCTGCTCTCCTCTGGTATCCCATACCGCACGGATCCGGTCGGGGTCGGCCGGCCGGTAATTTGTCAATGTCTTACAGATGTTTACATACGGACGATGCAGCGGATTCCGCTCACGATACCCGTTCTCCCCGCGATACTCGGCCGCCAGGCATTCTGCCGTCCTGCGGCTTGCGAGCACCTCGTCGAACAGCGGCAGCAAACCGCAGTGATCCACGTCGGCATGGGTTATAAACACCCGTTTTTTCCCGTTATCAAATCCCGGAATGAGTTCCCGGAACAGTTTTACCATTTCGTCGCGATACAGCGCATATCCGGAATCGATGAACAGCACGCCGTCCCCGCTTTGCAGGATAGCGGTATTGCTTCCGCACGGAGGCTCGATCAGTATGAGCCCGGTCCGGTCCGTGATCGCATGACGCGTGATCCTCGGGGCAAATGCGTCCCCCCTGTACCGGTATAGCAGTTCCGCAAACCTGCTGATGCTCTCGAAGGTTTTGAACGGTGATAGCCCCTTCTCATCGAGTGTCTGCATGATCAGATTGGAATTCACCAGCAACTTATCCCGTTTTTCCTCCGGCAGTCCGGACACCTGCATGATCCCCGAAACAAAGGACTGATAAAAGATGCTGTTGTCGAAAACCCGTTCCGACTGATTGTAATCGAGTACACGGACGGGACAGATCTCCTGCGCCTCGGCGAGAAAGTCGGAAAGCGCCTTTTCATCTTCCACAAACAGTCCCATCTTAAACGCCTGGTAGCCGGAACCGTTCTCCTGTGAACTGATATAGGAAATGTTCAGCCGGTAATTATGGATCAGCCGAAGGACCCGTGTCACGCTGCCCGGAACATCCCGCAGCATAAACTCGATGAGCACGATGCTCTTCTCGTTCCTGTCGGTCTGCAGATAACCGATCTGCTCAAGCTCGGCCCCGGCTTTCTGCAGCTGTTCCGGGGTTCCCTCCGCGTCGATAAAAAGCGTATGGGAGTCCACCGCTTTGTTATAGCTTACTCTGGTAATATTCACTCCGAGCGCCGCAAAGCATTCGCTTGCCCGCAGGAAAGCGCCGATCTGATCCGGCATGGTTGTAATAAATGTTTTATTCGTCTTCATAGTATTTACATTCTACATTATTCGTGAACTCATATCAACATTTTTGTACCCTCCGACACACTTTACCTTTTTCGTGTCAATCGTGCTGAATAATCATTTATTAAAAAATTACACTTCAAAAGCCCATTTACCGCGGCGGAAGATCGGAACAGTCTTGCCGTCACGTGTAATGGCGTCAATGTCAAGGCCTTCGTATCCGATCATGAAATCATTGTGCTCCATGGAATCGTTAATGCCCATCTCACGGCATTCTTCGACAGTCTTGTCTTCAAAACCGCGAATGGTATTGGTAAAGCCCATGCCCAGTGCCAGATGGCATGCGGCATTCTCATCGAACAAGGTATTGTAGAATAATAAGCCTGATTCGGAGATTGGGGAATTAACAGGAACTAATGCACATTCTCCAAGGTATGCGGCCCCCTCATCCATGGATATCATCTGCTCCAAAAGCGCCTGATTCTTTTCTGCCTTAACCTCAACAGCCTTTCCGTTTTCAAAACGTACTGAAAAGTTTTCGATCAATTCACCGTTGTAGGAAAGAGGCTTAGTGGCATATACGATCCCTTCCGCCTTGCCCCGCATCGGAGAGGTGTAACACTCTTCACTGGGAATATTGGGATTAAAACTGATTCCCTTCAGACTTGTTTCGAGACCGCCAAGGAACATTCCCTCCGGGATCATGCCCACGGTAAGATCAGTGCCGTTGTCACCGTGATAATGTAATTCGGCTATACCAAGACTGTTCAAATAGTTGCATCTTGCGGCAAGATTTTTGTCATGCTCGTCCCACGATGCAAGCGGATCATCAGTCACGCGGGATGTGAACAGAATTGCTTCCCAAAGCTTTTCGATAGCCTGACCCTTAGAAAATCCGGAGAAAAGCTTTTTGGCCCAGGCCGCACCGGGAATGGCGGCAACGCACCACTGGTACTTATTCTCCATTTTATCCCAGTAAGGCTTAACAATAGGCCAGCTCTTCTGATCGGCTTTAGCTATTTTCTCCTGGTTGATACCCTTAAGTCCGTCAGGATCTTCCGACTCCAGATAAATGCGGCAGGGTAACTCATCCACATAGTGCTGAAGACGGGTCTTTTCCCACTCCTCAACCTTTGCCAGCGTGGTAACTGTCTGGTGGCGGACATGAAGCTTCTCAAGAGGCTGATAGCTAAATTCCACCTTAACTTTTTTAGCACCTGCCTTGTAGCATTCATCTACCAGTAATTCAATAAACTTCGGCTGGTCAAGATCACAAAAGATCAGAACCTCCTGTCCCTTTTGAATGTTAACGCCGGATCTTGCGATCAATCGGGCGTAGCTGCGTAAAACGGTTATTTTCATATTAAACCTCCTCACTTTATCCAGGAATACATTTTTTCCATATCAGATAGCTCTATCTAGTCCGTAGTACTCTTAATCAGCCCACTTTCATCAAACTCATTAATGCGTATAATACTTCCATCCACTGCACTGTATATAGTTTGTTTTTCCATTTTACCACTTGTATAGAATTCAGTTTTTGTAAAATTCTGCTCCATTCTTTCCCCCTTTTCTCCACGAAACCTTAATCTCCCGGATACTCCGTTCTGTTAACAAGATTTCCCGATGCGTCGATCTCATCTATCTGTATGATCCTGTCATTTTCGTACATGATTATCTTTTCGTTTCCGTCATCGTAGTATTCATATTCCCAATGAATGTATTCGCTGCCGTCGTCATTGTATATGATATGGACAACCGAACGTCCCCTGGCATCAAGTACCTCATATGTCTTCTGTAAGCCGTCGGGATGAAAACTGGCAACTGAGTGGCTTCCGTTTTCAAAGAACTCATACTGATAATACTCTGATACCTGACCCGGCCCGGAGTATGCTGTTTGCTTCAGAAGCTGGCCCGCATCATCATATTCGATAATATAACCACTCCCATCCTCCCCAAAGTTCTCGCTTCTGATAACAATTCCGCCGGCGTTATATACCTCCTTAGAATAAATAAGCCCATCTCCGCTGTAAGTCGTCCGTGCCAACAGTTTACCGTAGTCATCGCAATCGTAGATAATATAATGATCCACACTGCCATCCGGCAGATAAGCTGTGGTTTTGATCACATATCCGTTCTCGTTATATTCATGAACTTCATTGTCAGCATTAGACCAGTATGGTCTATACTCGTCATTCTGCGGCAATGCGTCGCCGGTGTCATCACTTTCGTTGAATTGCCCTGTTCCTTCCGGGGCAAGATCCGACTGATTCTGTGCAGGCAACTCCGCCATTTTGTCATTGATACGGTCCCGGTCAGACTTACTAACCTTTTTTACCGCCTTGTCCAGCACTTTACGGGCCTGATCCGTATCCCCGGTTTTCAGATACAAGTCAGCCAATTCGAGATACGCATCCGCATTCTTCGGGTCGATCTTGATCGCTGTCTCATAGGCAATGATCGCCTGCTCATAGTTCAGTTCAGAGACATATTTGCGCGCCAGTTCCAGCTGCCTGGCAGCCTTCTTGGCCGGGCCGGCATAATTTGCTATTGTAATACCGCCTGCCGTTCCGGCGATGATCACAAAAACAGCTGCGATGATGATCCATATTGGAGATCGCTTCTGCTTTATAATATTCTGATCCATCAGCATCACCTTTCATGTCCATTATTATTTTGTTCGGTCCTCTTAAGACATTACCAAGAACACAAGCCTAACAAATAATCTCTGAAGATCTACCATACAGGAGTAATTTGTACTATAAGGATATTATAGGTTGGGATGACAACTTTTTCAACTTTTTCAACTTTCCTTTAACTTTTTTAATTCTTTTTTATCACAACACGAATCCTTTTCTTGTTCTTAACCAAGGCTGAATACTTCTTTACGTACCTGCATTCTTCTGGCACTTATGACGTCTGCTGCTTTTTTAATAAAGCAGAGATATTCTTTCTCTTTGAAAAATATACGTGTAACCATTTAGATGCGCAAACATCGGTGCAAAATTTCCAAGCTGTTCCCTGCCGGCCGTCTGAATGATTTTATCTGCCATTTCAGTCTCCTCCACACTCGATCGTTATGGTTACGTTCCCGTTTCCCAGGAGCTCTGTCAGCTCCTTTTCATTCTTATCTGATATATGTCCCAACCTCGTATAAGCCCAGGAATTAGTTCCATAGAATACTACGATCTGATTTCCGGAATATAGGACGATATCTCCGGCTTCAGTCGTCGTCTGCTTATCATCTCTGGGAAGGCTCTTTCCAATGGAGCCCACCTGCTCAAAGCCTCCGTACATGGACATCTGTATGCTTAATGGTTCCTGCGAAACCAGTTCCTTAAGAGCTTCTACTGATTCGTTATCCTCCCAGGCAACCTGAATCTTTTTATCTCCTATCTTCATGATCATTTCGACGACTTCCCCCTCTTCATCGGTCGGAGTTGTTTCATCAATACTGCTTTGTACCGAGCCATTGCCCGTAGATGTATGAAAATTCCCGGCATCATTCACCATGCCGCAGGCCGTGATCCTAAGACCCAGAATGATAGCAGCAGCGATCAGAGTAATCCTTCTCATATTTCCA